>NZ_JACGWD010000003.1:0-118971 GCF_014077565.1 Pseudoalteromonas sp. 5Ae-yellow | reverse complement strand
GGCTTCCTTCAGACCCCACCGTTGGCCAGTGACGCCCTTGCCATTCAGATTATCTTCCCCTTAGTCAGGGTGATAAGGCATCTTTCAGCCTATCGGGTTTGCCAGCTTCGCTGGGCAAACAAAAAAAAAGCAGCAATTTAATTGCTGCTTAGTTTTGTTGAGCTGGGATTATTAATACTCACAGCTATTGGTATTTATCTCTGTTTTACGGTGAAATGGCTTAGCGTACATGGCCAGCACTAACGGTTTTAACTCTTCTGGTACACAGGCTAAACGCTGTTCAAACGTCGCTGTATCTGGAGAGTCTATTACCGCCTCTTTACAGCCACCAGCAATGTAATTGCCTGGGTGTAAATAAAACGAATCAACAATTTGCCTATCAATCGTTTTAGCAAGCTCTTCAGCACTATCACATTTAGATTCAATTGGTTGCCCAAATGCTAAATGCACATGCCCTTTCGCAGTACTAAAGCCTTCAACAATGCTCGCAATATCTTCACCAGCCGATTTAACGTACTCACCATGATGCTGTTTATGATAAAGCTCTTTAGCCTTAGCAATTGCACACGGTTCATATTGATAAGAAATAGAAACAGGCACTATTTTTAACTCTTTAATATAATCGCCAAATTCTTTCTTTTGTTTACGTCCATTTAATTGCAACATTTTTAAAAGGGCAGGATCTGTTTGATCAAAACCGTCTTTTGCACGTCCTTCTTTTTGTGCAATCCAAATAGAATTTCCACCGATTAAAGAGTCATAGATATATGACGATAACTGGGTTAATGCTTTTAACATTTCTTTTGGTGCTTTAGCAGAGCGCTTAACAATGAAACTTTTATTTAAACGCATAAGCTCAGTAATGTAAGGTATTTGCAATAAATTATCGCCAATAGCAATACGCACTGTTTTCATTTTATGCTGATATAAACCCCAATTAACTAATGCAGGATCAAGCACTATGTCTCTGTGGTTTGAAATAAATAAATAGGCCTGATTAGCGTCTAACTGATCTAGCCCAGAAAAGGTAACTTTTGATGTGGTTCGCTTCACTAGTTTATCTAAGTATTGCGCCACTTCATTTTGCACATCTTCAACGGTGCTTACTTTGCCCCATTTTTTGCGTAACTGACTTCTTACCATTGGACGTGCAATAAAAGGCACTGCCGATAAAAAGCGCGGTAAATTATACTTTGCTATTACATCAATAAACGCATCATCGTTAATCAAACGTGTAAGCGACGCCGCAACTTCGTCGTCGTTGTATGGGCGTATATCTGCGTATTTATCTTCTAATTCACTCATTACTACATCTACAATGTTAAAAAACGGCACGCTAAAGCGCACCGTTTATGTCTATATCCGATTATAACTCAGCCAATCTAAAATGCGAAATAACCAAAAAAACGATTTTTTATTTTAGCAACTTGCTTTAAAGCCGAGTTTAATTACCTTCTATGACCACAGGCTTGCTTATAAGTGCAAAAAAACTGATCAGTCTAGCAAAATACCATGTTCTCAATCTGCTAGTGGGCAGACCACTACTACATAGCCACGGCTAGCGCATTTTAATCCCAGACTCTAACAGGGTTGAGCGGTAATCATCGTCTAGCCCTGCCATTTTCTTTTTCCTCGCCATACTAGCTGACTTAGATGTATCTTGTTTAAAAAGTGCCATGGCTATCTTTCGCATTACATTAAACATTAATGGCCCTTGAAGTTTGCGTATTCTCGATTCATCTTCTCTGAAGTTCATATCAAGCATCCAATGCATGCTTTCAACCTGCCAGTGACTGCGTACCGCATTGAGTGCTTGCGCTGCATTTAAGTCTAATGAACTTATATACCAGCGTGTTTCAGTGGTATCCGACCCTGCCGACTTATCATGAACTTCAGCCCTGACCTTAATAATACTCGTTAAGCCAGGCCAACGATAATCCTTGCCTAGCCAGCTTTTATCTATAAGTAACTGCTGGCATGTACGTGTTTCAACACGCCCATGTCCTGAGCTTATTTCGGTATGTTCATCACAATTATGCTTAGTTAACCTTTCACGCTCGCACTTGTGCCACCACGCTTCTAGTTCCTTTTGCATGCCTGAATGATTACCTTTAAGTGCAAGAATATAATCTGCTTTTTGTTGGATGATTTGTTTTGCTATTTCTTGTTGGCATCCCATCGCATCTAACGTAATGATACTGTTTTCAATATCGAGCAGGGTGAGTAATTCTGGTATCGCGGTGATTTCATTTGTTTTATTATCAACAGCCGTCTGTCCAAGCACTAACTGGTGTTGGCAACTCCATGCACTGACCGTGTGTAAGGCACTTTTTCTGTCTTTTGTGGTAAATGAACGCCGTGCGGTTTTGCCATCAATAGCGATGATATCTGCACCTGTGGTTTCAATCAGTGATGATATCCAAGATTGAAATGCCCTTTCTATTTCATTTGCTTTTAACCGACACATGACGCGCGCAATCGTGTCATGTTTTGGAATTCCTGCGTTGAACGTGCCGTATTTTTTTAACCAATCAAGTTTTAGGTGCCCAAAGTCTTCAATATCTTCCCATCCTTCTGCACCAGAGAGCACAGCGCTAATAGCAAGGAGAAGAATATCGATAAGTTCATGCTTTTTACAACGTTCAATGCGAGGATCTGTAATTTAATTAAAATGTTTCAGAAAAGTAGTGCTCATATTTATGCGACCAAGTAATTATTATGCCTTGATCTGATCACTACTTGCTCTATAAGTTCAATTTATAATGATCTTGCCGTGACTACATAGCCCTCTAATCATTTGGTAGTAATACCATTAACAAAGCCTTTTTTTCGTAGTACCTTAAGCCCATATTTTAGATTTTTGATGGATCGTAAGCCTCTTTTTTACGATTTTAACTCTTTCAGATCCACTTATTTTAGGGCTCATAATGAACATTACTATTCTTGATAACGCAACGTTAGCTAAAACATCTCTTTCGTGTATAGAACAACTTGGTAAATTAACGACTTATGAACTTACCAGCCCAGAGCAAGTTATTGAGCATTGCCAAGGCGCTGATGTATTAATCACTAATAAAGCAGTTTTGAGTCGCGATACGATTAGTCAGCTAACACAGCTGAAATTAATTTGCGTAAGTGCAACCGGTACTAATAATGTTGATTTAGAAGCCGCTAAAGAATTTGGTATTGCCGTCACTAATGTAGCTGGCTACTCAACACCTTCTGTTGTTCAACATACATTTTCTTTAATTACTAACTTACTGGGTAACACCCACCGCTATCAGGCAGATTGCCAGCAGGGCGCGTGGCAAAAAAGTGAAATGTTTTGTATTCTTGATTACAGCTTTAACGACTTACAGGGTAAAACATTTGCCATTATAGGCGGCGGTACACTAGGCAAAGGCATTGCTAAAGTGGCTGAGGCATTTGGCGCTAATGTCATTGTTGCAGAGCGTAAAGGGGTTAAATGTCGTGATGGTCGTACGCCTTTTGAAGACGTCATTAAAACAGCCGATATAATCAGCATACACTGCCCGCTTACAGATGAAACACGTGATTTAATTGCACTTAATGAGCTTAAAATGATGAAGCCAAGCGCTATAATTATTAATACGGCACGTGGTGGTATTATTAACGAAGCCGACTTAGCAACAGCGCTTGAGCAAAACCTAATTGCCGGTGCGGGCGTTGATGTACTCACTAAAGAACCTGCTGAAGCTTCAAACCCACTTGCTAGTTACACAGGCAATAACTTATTGCTTACTCCACATATTGCATGGGCAAGTACTGAATCTATTGTGCGTCTAATTAATGAAGTAAGTTTAAATATTGCTGCATTTACTAAAGGTGAATCACGCAACCGCTTGGTTTAGCCATTTTATTGTAGTAATCAAATAAGCTAAAAAATGGCTGTTTTTACTAATATATTTAATATTTTATTAGATAAAAACAGCTTAACTCACTTAACAAACTGATTCATAACAACTTATCAATATGGTCTACTCTTTGCTTTAATACAGTTAATAACCAATTAAAAATCTTATTAAGGTAAATAAAAATGAAAAAATCACTTTTAGCAGCCGCTTTAATCGCTCCATTTTTAACAGGCTGTGTTATTGCCGTGTCAGATGGCGAAGCTGAGACTCATTGGGCAGGGAAAAACTCATCAAGCTGGCAAGCACAGCATAAAAATAATCGTGAAGTGATATCAGAGCTAAAAATGGATAGCAGCTACCAGTCTGTTTTAACGCAATTAAAAACGCCTAATTTCACTGAGCTATTAAAAAAAGATGACGATGTATACCAAGTACTTTTTTATGTAACGCATAGCAAGCATTCAGATTCAAAAACAACAAAAGATGAATGTACGCCACTAGTATTTAAAAATGATAAGTTAGTGGGCATTGGTGACACCGCTTTAGGTATGATCACGCAGTAACCAATAAAAAATGTTTGATACAAAAACGCCAATATATGAATATTGGCGTTTTTTGTATATTAAGTTTTTAGCGTGCGACTATTCTATCTCGTCCTGCGTCTTTAGCGGCATATAAGCCTAAATCGGCCTCTTCTAATAATGCTTGCTCAGCATATACTTTACCACTTTGTGTAGTGGCAATACCTATACTTATAGTGATGTGGTCTGCATTTAATGAAGCTTTATGTTCTATATTCAAAGCATTTACAGCATTGCGTAATTTATTAGCAAACTCCATAGCTTCATGCTTATCAATTCCTGGTAGCACAGCAGCAAATTCTTCTCCGCCATAACGAGCAATAAAGTCACTGCCACGTTCACATTGAGCCGCAAGTGCTTGCGCAACATTCTTTAAACACTCATCGCCAGCACGGTGTCCGTAGCAATCGTTGTAACGTTTAAAGTGGTCTATATCCATAAGTAACACCGATAGCGGTGTTCCACTTCGCTTGCTGCGGCGCCATTCTCGAGATAAGTTTTCATCAAGGTAGCGTCTATTTGGTATTTCAGTTAAGCCATCTATCGAAGCTAGCATTTCTAGCAAATCATTTTTTTGCTTTATGAGGAGTTGGTTGCGCACTCTAACGCGAACAATAGAAGGACTAAATGGCTTGGTTATGTAGTCCATTGCACCGAGCTCTAAGCCCTTTGCTTCATCATCATGGCTACGATTGGCTGATATAAATATAATAGGAATAGACTGAGTTATTGGGTTTTCTTTAAGCTCCACAAGTACTTGATAGCCGTCAAGTCCAGGCATAATTACATCAAGGATTATTAAATCAACTTGCGCTGTTTTTACAAAGGTCAGTGCTTTTTCGCCACTTTCAACTAAGAACACGTCATGTTCTGCTTTGAGTGTTTTTTCAAGTACTAATCTATTGATTGGATCATCATCCACAATAAGTACTTTAGCTCTTTTCGACATCCCTAACCCCTAGCCCTTTTATAAAAACAATTACCTGTTCTAGCTGTATGATAAGCTCTTGTAGTGTAATCTCAATAGGCTTATTAGTTGTTTTAAGCGTTCTTTCACACAATAAAGCACAATGTGATAATCGTCTAAAACCTAAATTACCTGCTACACCCTTGATACTATGCACTAAACGTACCAAATCATCCTTATTGGTTGTTTCTTCTAGTTGCGATAACTGGGTTTCACACAAGCTAGCAAACTTATCAATCATTGTATTAAGTAGCTTTTCATCCATACTAAACTGCGTTAAAGCAAATGATTTTTCAAAAAAGCTTGGTTTAACTAAGTTTAAATCAGCAATTGCATCAATAAGTACTTTAGCAACAACCGGTTTAGTTAAATGTTTATTCATGCCGCACTTTAAAGAACGTTCTACATCAGCAGGTTCACAATGAGCCGTTAAAGCAAAAATAGGCAGTTGCTTTGCGTCAAACTGTTGACGAATCAAAGCGGTTGCTTGACAACCATCTATTTTCGGCATTTGCACATCCATCAATATTAAGTCAGGCTTTAAAACTTGCAATAATTCCATGCCAATTGATGCGCTTAAAGCCGTAACAACATTTACGTTTGCTTGGCGCAGAACACTGCTAATTATTTCTAAGTTAAGCTGATTATCATCAATTGCTAATACAAGTAGACCCGATATATCAGCTTTACTTTCAGTTGCACTGTGAACTGCGGCACTTGTATTAACTATAGGCTTTTGCTGAGAGTTCAAACTAAATAGCCTTTGCCCTAATGCCGATGCTTTAACGTGATGCGCAGCTAAGTGCTCGCTTGTCGGTAAATTAAGTGTGTGCTGATGATTAATAATAATTACCGATGTTTCTTTAGCTGATAACGAATCATTAATCGCTTCAACATTTAAAAGTGCAGGTAAGTCAGCTGCATCAATTATTATTTTTTGAGTATTAGAGAGCTTAATTGGGTATTTTAGTACTTCATCTAAATTAATATTAGCAAGTTCGTTATATGCATTTGTCACCTGCTTAAGCTCTTTACTTTGATCAGATAAAATAGCCAATGTATTAGTCGGTAACACTGTGTTTTTAGTGGTATCAACTAAAAAGCTAATACTGAAATAAAATTCGCTGCCGTGGCCTTTTTTACTCTTTAAAGCAATCTCCCCACCCATTAACGATACTGCATGTTTAACAATAGCTAAACCTAGCCCAACCCCTTGGTGTATGCGGGTTGAAGATTCATCACCTTGAGTAAAAGCGTCGAATAAGCGACTTTGATCGGCTTCATCTATACCCATGCCAGTATCAATTACTTTAAAGCAAATATGCTGTTGCTCTAGGCTATCGCTTTCAATAAGTTCCATTTTTAAAGTAATGGAACCTGTTTTTGTAAACTTAACGGCATTAGTTAATAAGTTACCTAATATTTGCTGCAAACGTATACTGTCGCATATCAAATCAGGTGCTATTAGCGGGTCAATATCAATAAAAAATTCAATACCTTTTCCTTCGCACAATGGAGCCGTTAAGCTTTCACAAATATCTACTAGCTCAACCATGCTAAAAGACGCTTGTTTTAAATCGGTTTGCGAACCTTCAATACGTGCAAAATCAAGCATTCTATTAAGCATTAATAACAAGCTTTGTGCTGCATGCTTAGCTTGATCCGTTTGTTGTAATTGCTTTTGCGTTAAGCCTTGCTCAATTAACATATCAAGCAACCCTAAAACAGCGTTCAAAGGGGTGCGTATTTCATGACTTAAATTGGCTATAAAGCGGCTTTTAGCTAGGGTTGCTCGTTCGGCATCTAGTTTTGATTTAGTTAATGCACTCACATCCTGAATGTGTATAACATAATAAGCTGGATCGCGGTTTTCATCCCAGACAAGCGATACACTTAGTTGCAACCAGCTTGTTAAGCCCCCTTGAGCAAGCGTTAAATGATATACGCGTTTTTTGTCATCTAGCAATTGCGCTAAAGTGCTTTTTATTTGCTGCCATTGGGAGTCATCAAATAATGCTTTTAACTGCTCCCCAACTAGTACTGGCTGATCAGAAAACTGCTTTCTCGCTGCTTTATTTACTTGTAATATGGTGTGTTCAAGCGAGAGTAAAACCACGCAGTTAGCCGCAAATTCAATTGCACTTCTAAATTTAGATTCAGATGATTTTAAGGCCAATAATGTTTGTTGCTGCTCGGTAATATCGCGGCCAATGCCCATGGTTCCTAACAGGTGTTGGTGCTCGTTATAAAAAGGTGCAATAGTAAGTTGATACGATTTTGTATCGGTTTCTATTCGCTGTTCAACACTATTTCTATTTTGTAATACTTGTTTTTCAAGCGCATTTATTTGCTGATCATTGTCACCTAAATCATCTACATATTTACCAACTAATGCAGTTTGATCTTTACCGATATACGCCTCAAATGCTTTATTGCATCCTAAGAATGATCCATCAATGTTTTTAAAGTAAATAAGATCTGGCACACTGTTTAGCATAGTGTTGAGTAAAGCTAAGTGGCGCTCTTTCGCTTCGTAACTGCGGCTTAGTTTTTCTGATTGCAGCTGAACTTGGTCGTCCAGAGCTTTATTTGCACTTTGTAATGAATCAACTAACTGTTTGTTTTTATTAAATACACGCTTCACTTTAGAAAACCAAGGTTGCCAGCTCAATGGTACTTTGTAATTTAGCTGCTCTTGGGGTTGTGTACCGTTACTCTCAAGGTATGACATTAAGTGAGTCATCGGCTTTATAAAAATGCGCTGACTTAACCAAAAAAACACGCCAAACATAATACTTAAAAATAGCGTTAAAAATGCAAACTCTAGTAATATCTCATACTTAATTGAACTTATTAATTGGGGTTTGTGCTCGTAAAATGCCGCGTGAATAGGTAACTCATCCATAGGCTGCATAAAGTAATTACTATCACTAGTTAATACTGTTTTTTGACTCTGATGCTCGGCCAAGTCTGGCCAATAATTTTTTAACGCAGTCGCTTGCTCTATTATCTGTTTAGAGCTGGCGATAATTTGATGCGATTGGTTCATAAAAACGTATTCACCACTGTTCGGTGACACCTTTTTTAACCACCCAGAAATTGCTTGAACATCATAAATTAAAATAATGTAATCGGCTGAGCCAGTGCTTCGTTGTCGACCAATAGCAAAATACGAATTGTCATTCACTTTAACAATAGGGCTTGAAGTAAGTTTGTTTTGCGCAAATTTTGGCTTAAATTTTCCATTTAAAATTTCAGTAAGCATTAAACTTTGGCTTTTGTTGTGCCTGCTTACATAAGCAAAACCATTATCATCAACATATGCTACAGCAGATAACGACTGCATTAACGCAAGCGTTGTATTAAACGAAGGCCCTAATTTAATAGCCTGCTGCCACTGCATTAATGCCTTAGCAGATAACGCAAACTCACCTTTACCTACAATTTCCGTACTTTGATCAATAAAATGACGATAATAGTAACCATCATATTGATTTATGCCTTCGAGCAAATCTTGATTTATTTTGGGATAAGTCACTTGCTCGTATAAGTTAAACATGGTGGTAAGTAGATTACTCACCGAGTCCATCCCGTGAGTAACCTGTGCTGAAACATTTGTAAAATCAGCTTGGCGTTTTTCAACCGTCCGCTCAAGCTTTATATTATATAAGTGCAAGCACAGTAAAAAAGCGACAATCAATGGCACTAACAGCGCAATAAATAATGAACGATAATAATGCTTCAGAGGTAAAAAATTCAATGTACTGCCTGCCATTTGGCTCGAAAATCAATCGATAGACTATCGAGCCAATTTGTTAAGCGCAAGTTATAAATTTTCTTCTGCAAATGACGCTAAGCGACTACGCACAACACCGTTGAGGTTTATTGTTGCGCTGCCTTCAAAGTTTTTAAAGCGCTCTACTATGTACGTCAAGCCCGATGTTACTGGCGTTAAATAGTTACTATCTATTTGCGCCAAGTTACCTGTACAAATTAATTTAGTACCTTCGCCGCAGCGAGTAATAATCGTTTTGAGCTGAGATGCCGTTAAATTTTGGCTCTCATCTAAAATTACCACTGCATTTTGAATGCTACGCCCGCGCATAAAGTTAACCGATTTAAACTGTACATTAGCCTTCTCCATTATGTAATTTCGACTCGATATTGGATTTTCGTCGCCTTTGTGCAATAACTCCAGCGTATCAGTGATAGCTGCAAGCCATGGCGCCATTTTTTCCTCCTCCGTGCCTGGTAAAAAACCAATGGACTCTGCTATTTCAGGGGTATTACGGGTGACTATTACTTTATCGTAAATACCTTTTTCGATTACCATTTCAAGGGCGCTGGCAAGTGCTAACAAGGTTTTACCACACCCTGCTGGTCCTGTTAAAATAACAAGTTCAATACCTGTATCCAGTAATGCATCTAATGCCATCCCTTGATAAATATTTTTGGGCTTAACGCCCCATGCTTGTTGATGCATTAAACGCTCAACACCAATATCTTTGAGCGTTATGTGCTCGTCATCGTACGATTTAACGCGCGCCGCAAACTGCTCCCCTCCATCAAGTAAATATTCATTACAAAATACATCTGGTATTAAGTTTTTAGGCACATGATGAAACGTATCGCGTCCGTGCTGCTGCGTATTACACTCCCCTACATGATCCCAAAAATCCCCTTCAATTTTTTTATAACCACTAGTGAGTAGGCTTATATCGTCAATAAGTTGGTCGGTACGATAATCCTCAACATATTTAAGCCCGGCGCCTTTGGCTTTTAAACGCATGTTTATATCTTTTGTAACAAGTATTACTTTTGAATCACTGTGCTGCTTTTGTAAGTACACGGCGCAATTGATAATACGATGGTCGTTTTCGTTACCAGGCAAACCAGAAATGGAGTCGGCAAATAAATGGTCGTTTACAATAATGAGGGTACCGGCAGAGCTCGCTTTTGCCTTTTTGTTACTCGGCAGCGCCACGCCTTGTAGCATTTGTTCGGGCGTTGCATTTTTAAGTACTTCATCTAATCCACGAATAGCGACGCGCGCATCGCGGCTTACGTCGTGTTTTCTGTCTTTTATGTGGTCAAGCTCTTCAAGCACTGTCATCGGAATTACAACGTCATGTTCTTGAAAAGACAAATAAGCGAGGGGTTCGTGAAGTAGTACGTTGGTATCTAGCACATACATTTTACTTTCAAGGTTCGAAGCTTTTTCCATAGCACTTTCCTTACGTTTTATGATTTTTATGCTATACCAAAATAACTAAGTAAAACGGGCAAAACTTAAACCTGCAATACTTAATTGCCAAGGCATAATGTAAGTTTAGTCTATTTGTCATAAAAGTCCGTTTTATTACAAACTGTAATTAGTTTTGATTTACCTAAAAAAGAGTCATAAACAAGTTGTTTTAATAGTAATAATTAACACTTACAAAATTAATTAAAAGTGAGCCAAATAGCGCCTTGCAGTGGTGTTAGCTTACAGGTAACATAGCCGCCTTTTTCATCATAGACGAGACATACATGAATTTTTCCTTAGGTCAGCGTTGGATCAGTGATACAGAGTCAGATTTAGGATTAGGCACCGTTGTTGCCATTGAAGGCCGTCAGGTCAGCATATTATTTCCTGCCAGTGGTGAGAGCCGTGTTTATTCTTCGGCAGAAGCACCTGTTACCCGTGTGGCATTTAATCCTGGCGATGTGATCAAAAGCGTTGAAGAATGGGAATTAGAAGTAGAGTCTATTGAAGTACAAGGTGAGTTACTGTGTTATCACGGCACCCGTGTTGATAACGGCGAAACTGCCAAACTTAAAGAAACCTTTTTAGATCATTTTATTAAGTTTAATAAACCACAAGATCGTTTATTTGCGGGCCAAGTCGATCGTTTTGATCGCTATACACTTCGCTACCAAACGTGGTTACATAAATTTGAACGTGAACAATCGCCTATTAAAGGCTTAATTGGTCAACGTGCTAATCTTATTCCGCACCAGCTTTATATTGCCCAAGAAGTGGGTAAACGTTTTGCACCACGCGTACTTTTATCAGATGAAGTAGGCCTTGGTAAAACAATTGAAGCAGGCATGATTTTACACCAACAAATTATTAGTGGTCGTGCGAGCCGCGTACTTATTGTTGTACCAGAAAATCTACAGCACCAATGGTTAGTAGAAATGCTACGCCGCTTTAACTTACATTTTTCTATTTTTGATGAAGAACGCTGCGACGAAGCGTTTGCAGATTCACCAAACGTGTTTGATACAGAGCAATTGGTACTTACCAGTCTTGAGTTTTTAACCAAGAAAAAACGCTGGTTTGAACAAGCAACACTTGCTGATTGGGACTTACTAGTTATAGATGAAGCCCATCACCTAAGTATAAATAACGGCAAGCCAAGCTCAGAGTACCAACGTATGGCAGAGCTTAGCCAAGATATTCCTGGCCTTATTTTACTTACCGCAACGCCTGATCAACTTGGTCACAGCAGCCACTTTGCACGTTTACAGTTACTCGATCCTGACCGTTTTTACGACTACGACGTGTTTAAAGAAGAAGAAGCAAATTATAAAGACGTTGCTGAAGCTGCAAATCAATTACTGCAAGAGCAAGGGCTAGACGACACAGCCAAAGCCACACTAATTGAGCTATTAAAAGAAACCGATATTACTGATATTCTTGAAAAAGCACAGCAAGGTGATTTACCAGCACGTAAAGAAATACTTAACATGCTGCTCGATCGCCACGGCACGGGTCGCATATTATTTCGAAACAGCCGCAGCGGCATTGATGGCTACCCTAGTCGTAAATTACACGCCTACCCAATGGCACTGCCAAAGCAGTATAAAACGGCTATGTCGGTTCTTGGTAACATGGGCGGCATTCAAAACCCTGAACTAAGTGCACACCGTGCTCTGTTTCCTGAAAAAATATTTCAAGAATTTGAAGGCGAAAGCGCAAGCTGGGGTTTATTCGATCCACGTGTAGATTGGTTAATCGACACCCTTAAAACACTTAAGCGAGAAAAAGTACTGCTTATATGTGCTAAAGCTGAAACAGCTATCAGCCTTGAGCAAATACTGCGTGAACGTGAAGCAATTAAAGCGTCGGTATTTCACGAAGGCATGTCGATTATTGAGCGTGACCGCGCTGCTGCATTTTTTGCAGACGAGTACGATAATGCACAAATATTACTGTGTTCAGAAATTGGCTCGGAAGGTCGTAACTTCCAGTTCTCGCATCACTTAGTGTTGTTTGATTTACCACTAAACCCAGATTTGCTCGAACAACGTATTGGTCGATTAGACCGTATAGGCCAAACACAAGATGTGAACATTCATGTGCCATATTTTGAAAACACCGCTCAAGAAGTACTGCTACGTTGGTATAACGAAGGTCTAGATGCATTCGAATCTACGTCAACAACGGGGCAAATGCTTTATAAAGAGTTCCGTGATGATCTACTTGAATATATTTCTGCGCATAACTGCGATGAAGACGACCTAGATCCATTACTTGAGCAAGTAGCACAGCAAAATGCAGTACTGCGTAAAAAAATGGAAAGCGGACGAGATCGTTTACTAGAGCTACATTCATCAGGTCAAGGTGCTGCAGATTCACTTGTAGCTGAAATCGAAAAACTCGACAATCAGTTTGAACTACCAAGTTACATGATCAACGTGTTCGACACATTTGGCGTAAGCCAAGAAGATAAAGGCGAAAATACCATTATCTTAAAGCCAACTGAGCATATGTTAAACCCATCATTCCCATCGCTTAAAGAAGACGGTATGACCGTTACCTTTGATCGTGACACGGCGCTTTCGCAAGAAGACGTGCACTTTGTTAGTTGGGATCACCCAATGGTGCAAGGCACCATGGATATGATTTGTGACGACGACTTTGGTAGCGCATCTGTTGCATTGCTTAAAAACAAAAAGTTACCGCCTGGTACCTTTTTTGTTGAGCTTATTTTTGTTGCAGAAGCAATGGCACCAAAAGTATTACAGGTTGGTCGCTTTTTACCGCCTACACCAATTCGTATATTGCTTGATAAAGCAGGTAATAATTTAGGTGAGAATGTGGCATTTGAAGGCTTCAATCAGCAGTTATCTGCCGTTGGCCGCCAAACAGCAAGTAAACTTGCGGGCGCATTGCAAAGTGCTGTTCACCCAATGATTACTACCGCTAAAGATATGGCACAAGAAAAACTTGAAGTTATTCGTGCAGCGTCGCTTGTTAAAATGCAAACGTCACTCAGTGAAGAGCAAGAGCGACTGGTAGCCCTTAAGCAGATTAACCCGAATATTCGCCAAGAAGAAATTACCTTCTACGATAAGCAACGCAACGACCTAACTACGTATATTGAAAAAACGCAGTTACAACTTGATGCAATTCGATTAATAGTAGTTTCACACTAGAGATTTTGGCTTTTAACCGCTAGCCTTCTAAGCTGACTCCAGAGTAAATTTGGAGTCGGCTATTAAAAGCTTAATTAACTAAATAGCTGTATCTTTTTAAACTTCATTTTAAAAACCACGTGCTCTTATTTAAATGTAAGCTAACCCTACCTCTTTAGCTTTATACTAAGTCCTTTGTTGTGCTATCTATTTTTCTCAACATCACCGTAGCTAAAAACTCAAGCTGCGCTCTATACAGCTATTGTGTGGGATAGTTGATAGGTTTATTTTCCCTTGCATAAAGTTGTTTTTTTGTTAACCTACTCGCCTTCCATTTTAGTCTTTTTGAGGTGTTTATGGCGTTTCTATCTCGTTCGATATTGGCGTTGTCCATAGCGCTCTCAAGCAGCAGTGTCTTTGCTCAAGCCCAATGCGATGTTGAATTACGTCATGGTTTAATTATTACTGACGATGCGATTCGCATATTAGATAAAGGCCAGACTCGTGTACAAATTAATAACAATAACCAACTATTTATTCGCGGTTATTGGGTTGATTTAAGCGATGACGAAAGCAAAGTACTCGAACAGTTTAGTAATGGTATTCGCCACACAGTCCCCGAATTAGTAAATCTGGCTACAGATGGTGTTAACTTAGGTTTAAGCGCTATTGAACACGTAGTTGAAGGTATGTCAGACAAAGAACCTGAAGTACTTAAAACACAATTGCAGTATGTAGAGCGCGCGCTAATGGATAAGTTTAAGCGCGGAGATGACTTCTTTTTTATAGCCCCTCAATCACTTTCGCAAATAGATGATTTTTTTACTAAAGAGATCAGCCAGCAAATTCACTCTGCTGTTCATGGATCGTTAGGTGCTATTTTGGTATCACTTGGCGATGCGTTTAAATCGCGTGAAGGTAATATAGAAGATCGCATTAACGACATGGGGCAACGCATGGATATTATCTCAAGAGAAATTGATAAATCACTACAAAAAAAGGCACATCAATTAGAGCTTAAGGCTTCTGAGTATTGCGAATGTTTAAATGCACTCGATGTAACCGAATCTCGCTTACAGGCAATAGTACCTGGTATGGCCGATTACGATTTAGTGCAAATAAAGTCTTAGAGTACGTATTCGTTTTTAGAATAAAATAACACCGAGTATAAATATACTCGGTGTTTTGCTTTATGATTGATTAAATGATTGATTTAAAATAAGCGCTTCTACTTTTTATTCTAAATTGGTGAGCCTGGTGGGATTGGCAGCACTTTAAAGTTGTTTGGCCATTGCCCTTTAATTAAAAACTGATTTACTTGTTCAGCTAAATATTGCTTAAACGCGCTCTCGCCAGTACTTGTATGGCTCAGCATTGAGTTTTGGTTAAAGTCTTCACTCAACTTAACTAAGTAGTAACGTAACTGCGCCTGCACTTCAGGGCTTGCACTATCGCTTGCTACTATATCAGCCATGGCTTTTGCAGTTAAAAATTGCACGCGCTGAGTTATTTTACCTGTCATTGTATTAGGTGATGACGCGTTAAACACTTGGCCATATAGCTCCTCAAGTAACTCATCTAAACTATAAAAGTCATTACTACGTGCTTGCTGCTGCGCTAAGCGATTTAAACGCTGTGCATTTAATAAAAGCGACAAGCTGTGCTGCACTGCAACCTCGGGTAATGCCATTGCATCGAGCGTTAACCCTGTGCGCCCAACTATGCTCTCGCGCGACTTAGACTCGCCATACGCTTTTGGCGGAATTAGCGATAGTACCGATTCAGGAAGTAACAAGTTACTTGGCTTAAGCGTTGCAAAAATAGCGTTTACCGCTTCTTGCTGTGTTTTTTTATTAACGACTTGTGCACCTTTTACAGGTGAATCACCACGTGTTTCATATTCGTAATCAACACCGGCTATAAGCTTCACTGCAGCCTCAACCTGAAAACGGTGAAACAGATAAAGCGGAACTAATTTTTCCTCTAATTGCGATAATGAATCGCCCGTTTTAATATTATTAATACCAAACTGCGAAAGCGCTTTTTTACGTACGTCGAGTACTCGTAAAAGCTCCTGAGAAGGATTAGTGCCGTTATCCCATAAATGAGCAGTTGGATGCGCGCCACCTTTAGCACGAGCGTCGCTATCGGATATAAACTCAAGGCCTTTGGCCTTGTTCTCCTTTAAAATAGCAGCAAGTTCTGCGCTTTCATCTTGGTTAGTAAAATCGCTATAGCCATATTTAATTACTTGGGTATCCCATACGCCCATGCCTGTTGCATATCCGCGCGTTACATCAAGCTTACCTTGTTCATTAAAACTAAGTAGCGGATGTGGGTAATCCATTACAGAAGCTCTATCCCCTACCGATGCAGCAAAGTTATGAGCAATACCTAACGTGTGGCCAATTTCATGCGCGCTTAATTGGCGAATCCGATCAAGCGCCATTGCTTGCAAATTTTTAGCAACTTCATTGCCTTTTAAATAAGGAGCAGCGAGTGCTTCAGCTATTAAAATATCTTGGCGAACACGCAATGAGCCGAGTGTTACGTGTCCCTTTAGTATTTCACCCGTACGCGGGTCAATTACAGAACTTCCGTATGACCAACCACGCGTTGCACGGTGTACCCATTGAATGACGTTGTAACGAATATCCATAGGGTCGGCGCTACTTGGCAGCACTTTTACTATAAATGCATTTTTATATCCTGCAGCAGTAAATGCGTCGTTCCACCATTTCCCACCTTCAAGCAAAGCGCTTTTAACGGGCTCTGGTACGCCAGGATCAAGGTAATAAACAATTGGTTTAACAGGTTCACTAATAGGTAAACTTGAGTCTTTTTTAGTTAAACGATGGCGCGGTATATAACGCACGTACATAGAGTCACCAAGCGGCGCTGCGTAATCTTTATGTTCTATACTCCAAAAACCTGATTGCGGATTAAACTTACGAGGTGTGTAGTTATCATCTGGTAATTGAATAAGTGAATGATGCATATGAACAGTAAGCGCATAAGGGTCGACACTTACTTGGCGAACAAATTCACCTGGTTTTGTGCCCTTAAATGTAAGTACGGCTTCAAGCTCGGTGTTTTTTACAAATGCTTTTGAGCGATTCATATAAACGGCGCTACGTGATTCATCAAGGCTAAAGTTCCCTTGCTTACGTGCAGCAAGCTTGCGACTTACGCCATGTACATCACTTAATAAATAAGGCGTATAATCAATAAGTGCTGTGGCTTTATCTTCTGCGACTACTTTAAAACCAGCAAGTATACTTGATGCAAACGCTTCTTTAATACTTTGCTGTTCGGCCTTGTTACTTGTGTTAGCACGATAGTAAGTATTTACAGCCCGCAGCATTACTTTGTCGCCAAAACGCTCAAACTGCACAAGGTGAGTATTACCAAGCTGACCTCTATCAAGGCCTATATCGTTAGAGCCGATACCGTAAGGCAAGCTTTGCTGCAGTAAAAATTGTTGTTCAAACTTATCAACTTTTAAATATACTTTTCCGTTTTGGGTGTCGTAAAAAAACGAATAATAGCCCGGAAAATGATTCATTTGCGTAGTAAATTCATCAATTGACTTAATTGCTGCGTGCGCTTGAGTTATGATAGAGCACAGCACAGTAAAGAATATGTAACTTAGTAGTGGTATTTTTTTCATAATCTTATCTTTGTTATTTGTGTTTTAAGTACGATTAGGTGGTCCCATTATAGGGTGCTATTTAAACAATACAGTTATTTAAGACGAATTTCAGCGCTCTAAGCTAATCTCTCTCACATTATGATTGGTTTTAACACGTTATCAGGAAAATAGAATGCGTAGACTCCCTCCAGTATTACTTGAAGATGGTTGTTCAAGAGAACTTTTATCATTAATTCGAACAATTTTAGCAGCATGTAAAGAAATTTCGTTTCGCGTTGGTCAAGGCGCGCTTTCTGGCGTATTAGGCTCAACCCTTGATGAAAACATTCAAGGTGAAACTCAAAAAAAGCTCGATGTATTATCTAATCAGTTGTTAAAAGATATTTTACTGGAATCAGGTACGGTTAAAGCAATCGCCTCTGAAGAAGAAGACTACACAGTAGCAGGTAACCCAGACGCTAAATTTATAGTAGCATTTGACCCACTCGATGGCTCGTCAAATACGGACATTAACTCACTTGTGGGTACTATATTTTCTATTATGGAAGCGCCTGAAGGTTCTGACGCTGCTGATCAAAGCATATTTATGCAGCCCGGCCATAAGCAAGTTGCAGCTGGTTACGTACTTTACGGGCCATCAACAATGCTTGCGCTGACTACAGGTAAAGGCACGCGCATGTTTACTCTTGATAAAACACAAGGCAGCTTTTTACTTACACAAGATTTTGCCGAAATCCCTGCTGATACAAACGAATTTGCCATTAATACGTCTAACCAACGCCATTGGCAGCCAGCTATGCAAAACTATATCAATGATTTGCTAGCAGGCGATACAGGCCCGCGCGCTAAAAACTTTAATATGCGCTGGATTGCAGCAATGGTGGGCGATGTACATCGCGTGCTTAGCCGTGGCGGTTTATTTACTTACCCTACCGACACTAAAGATCCTAAAAAGCCAAATAAATTACGCCTACTTTATGAAGCAAACCCAATGGCTATGTTAGTAGAGCAAGCTGGCGGTATCGCATCAACCGGTACCGAGCGTATTATGGATATTCAGCCTGATGCAATCCACCAGCGAGTAGCCGTTATTTTAGGTTCTAAAAACGAAGTAGAAACGTGCTTGGGATATCATAAATAATCGCTTAAAACGGTTGTCCTCAATTTAAAAAACCGCATTCAATTGAAGTGCGGTTTTTTTTAGGTGAGGTTTTACACCTCGCTTTTTAAACAAATCAAACTTTTACTAACGCAACTATTTGAGCAAGCTTTTGATGATTAAGCTCTCCCATTTGCTCGCTATTACTGAGCGCATAAATAAAACCTTCATGCTCAGTACAATCAATGTCATCTCGCGATTCAATTACGTTTGCCCAAAGCTCCAAATCATCTAAGTCTATTTCGTTACTTAAACAGCGTTTAAGCACATCAATTAAAACCTCGGTTGAGAGAGTATAGTGAGCTTTATTACTATCAGCAGGGCTTGAAACGATAACCGATATAGCTTCGTCCCTTTGCTCTCCAAATGTAATAAATTCAGCTAATGCTTTTTGTGTATTCATAATATTTGTTATTCTTGGCTCACTGTTACTAAAAAGAATTATAATGACTCAACTTAACTGCACTCAATGCCACAGCACTCTAACGTGTAATGTAGACGATATATCAGCGTGTTGGTGCAATGAGCTGCCGGCTATTTTACCGCTTGATATCACAGCAACAAGTTGTTTATGCCGCAAGTGCACGCTTAATAAAATGAATACTTTTTTAGAGGGTGTTTATACACAACCTATTAAAACCCAAATAGACTTTGCAAAGCAATTTAGAGGTAACGACAATTTAATTGAAGGGCTCGACTACACCATGCAAAGTGGTTACATGATATTTAGTAAGTGGTTTTTTTTAAAGCGTGGTTCGTGCTGCAAAAATGGTTGTAAAAACTGCCCTTATGGTTTTAGAAAGTAAAAGCTGTTTAATACAAATACGAGTAAGCACTGGTTTTTACCTTCTCATTTTCTTCTCTTTCACTTCTCCTTGTGAATAATATTTTTAAGTACTGTTATTCACAAGAAGGTTTAGAGGCGCTGCGCTTTTAGAGTAAGTGATTGTATAAAAAGAGTATTCAAATACGAGCAAGCACTGGTTTTTACCTTCTCATTTTCTTCTCTTTCACTTCTCCTTGTGAGTAATATTTTTAAATACTGTTATTTACAAAGAGGTTTAGAGGCGCTGCGGCTTTAACGTGAGCAAGCTCTAAACCCACAACACATCTACTTTTCTCCTGTGGCGATGGGTAATGAATCACTTGCACCCCACTCACTCCACGAGCCATCATAAACGCTTAAATTACTGTAACCACATTCGGTAGCAAATAACGCTAAAGCACACGCTGTAATACCTGAGCCACAGCTAAACTGTAACTGCCGCGCATCATCAACCACGTCAATAAATATTGCTTTAATTTCGGCAAGTGGTTTGGCTTCACCTTTATTAAGTAAATCCATAAAAGGCAACGAGCGACTATTTGGGATATGCCCGCTACGTATGCCTTTTCGGGGTTCACTTTCTTCGCCTGTAAAACGCTTATAAGCACGTGCATCTAGCAATACAATGCTGGGCTCATCAATTGCGTCAACCACTTGTTGGCTATTGATAAAATACTCAGGATTATAGCTTGCCGTAAAATCACCTTTACCTAACGATTTACTATAACCTTGCTGTGTGGCGTAACCACTCTCTAACCACTTTTTAAGGCCACCACTGAGTACTTTTACGTTGTGATGCCCCATAGCTTTAAACATCCACCACGCTCTTGCTGCGCTAAATAAACCGCCATCTTCGTATACAACTATGAACGAATCGTTATTTACGCCTGCATTTTGCATAACATGAGTAAATTGCTGCTCGCTGCATACCGTACTTGGTAAGGGGTTAGATCTATCGGCCAACTCGTTTTTTATGTCAAAACGTTTAGCGTTGGGCAGCATTGCTTGTGGCGAATAAGTACCCAAAACACCTGGGCGCAGCATACCTGCATCAAATATCACTAATGCAGGATTATTAATTTGCTCGTGTAATTGCTGACAGCTAATTAGGTTTTTCACTACGATTCCTTATCACCATGATACTTAGCAAACTCGTCATTACCCGTAAAACGCGCTTCAATCGCTTTAATGTGTTTATCTTCAGTGTGTTTCCAAACGCCAGGAATACAATATACATGTTCAATAAAGCTAAAAAACTTATCCTTTAATAATGTATTTGGTTGCCAGCCCTGCATTACTTCGTTCAGATTTGCTGCAAGCTGCTCTGCAGTGCTCGCATGCTTTACCAAACCCTCAATGTTGTAACAGGCTTGTCCAAGAGTTAAAACTCGTTTATTTAGCAGTAATGCTTCTAAGCCGACCGTTGAATTAATCGTTAATACGGCTTCTGCGCACTTAATCAAATCACTCGTTTGATTTCCATTAGCAAAAATTGCAATCGGATCTTTTTCATAAAGATGAGCGTAATGTTTATGCCACGACGGATGCTCTTTAAAAACCACTTTTAAACTTGGATCATTTAAGCTTTTGACGGCTTTAATCACCTCGTCGTAAAACATGTCCATAGAGTTTATCCACGGAGAAAAGCTAGCTAATTGAGTATCGTGAGGTACTTGAAAAGGCGCAAATATATAGCGTTGTGGCACATCGGCGCACTCAAATTCACAGCGCTTTTTATGATCAGCTCTTGGAATTAAATCCGGCGCAGAAAAGTTTAACTTATTTTGTGGGTCAAAATTTAGGTAAAAAGAAGGGTCACGACTTAACGACGCATTATAGTTAATACCATTAGGGTCTAAACTGCTTGTACCGGGTAGTAAACCATTTTCATAATAAAACTGCTTTACACCTAATGCTTTTGCAGCCATAGCAACGGTTGTATTTGGAAGTTTATTGCCGTTCCAAATGACAATGTATTCAGGATTAGTCTCGGTTAATAAGGCTAAATACTTGGCGTATCGTAATCGTTCAAATAAAACTAAACCAGCACTATAAACCGCAGTAACGATAGAATTATTCCAAGTTGTATTACGTGCTCTTTTACGTTTTAGTTGAGAGTTGACTACACCAGTAAAATTAACTTGGAACGCATCTTTTAAATATTTCACAGCAGAAAGTTTAGGCGCTCCCATGATGTGTAATTGGCAATTCATCGACAATCTTTTGATTATTTTTTTATAGTATTTTGCGTGTACATTTTTGCGAGAAATAAATAGATAAGCCATACAAGCTATATTTGCCAATTGTTGTTTTTATGAAATAATTCTATGTGGACAATGCAATCAAAGCAAGGTTCCCTTTACTTAATAATTACTTTGAAAGCTTTATAGTTACATTTTTATAATTTCATCACGAAGTGGCGCCATTCTAGAAAGAATATCGTTTTGTAAGCTATGGCTAACATCTTGCTCATTCATTGCATTTATAAGCAAATCAACAACATGATTAAAATCTTTCTCTGTAATATGCATACCAGTATGAATTGCCACCATAGAGTCACCATCGTATGTACACGGGCCCTCTACTAACATGCACATATGATTAATAAATCCTTGGCGGAAATGCGCTATATTACTGTGTTCAAAGTAATGAATTATCTGCTCGTCATTGCCTATTTGATAGATAAAGCTATCAACAATTCTGCCTATCCCAGCTTTACCATCCAGCTTTTGATAAAGTGAGAGCTTAGTAGAATTTGCACACCCACTAAGCAACCCTAAACAAATCAAAAAAATACCAACGCTTTTCATTACCAATACCCTGTAACCGATAAATACCAACCTGTTTGATCGTCAGCCCCTGCAATGCTTCCTAAATCAAGGTAAGCCGCAGTCACACTCACATGCTTGTTAGGCATCCACGCTACAAATAAGTCTTTCCAATCTTGTTCGCCTAAGTTTAAGTTATTTGATTTTTGACGATACTCAACACCTACGGCTATTTCGCGACTCAAAAATAGTGCTGTGCTGCCTTCAAATAATACTTTTCCGCTAGTATTTTCTCCACCGTAACCAAGTAAACCAAGTTGATTAGCTTCACTGTATCTTGTAGTTACGTTCCAAAACCAGTTATAGCCAGCAATAGCCCCTAAATGTAATTTACTAGCAGCGAGGTAGTAGTCAGTACCGCTAGTCTCTTCTGCGCCTACAAGTGTTGCAATACTGCCATCATCCAGTGATTTATGCTGAATCCCTAAGCTAAGCTGTGGCCAATCACTGTAAACAATATCGCCGTACAAACGTATTTTAGCACCTGTAATTGATTGCTCTATTTCAGCATCAAGTGCTGGTACATCAAAGCGCTGTTGGGCATAACTAAGCTCAACACGATTAAATAAATTAAGTTGTGCACCACATACGTCAAGTGTGTAGTCGGTTACATCTGCGCGACTACAAAAGCCATTTACCGAAAATTCATCATCACTTGCGTACCCAGCAAGTTGTGCCCACGGTACAATCCCCCCGCCGCCACTGCCTTCAATTTGAGAAACTCCCGGCGTAGCTAGCAGTTTTCCATTGCTTGCAATGCTCGGCACACTAACTATTAAAAACAAACTTGCTAATAAGTATTTAATTTTTTGCATAGTATTCCTCCAGCCATTCTTCTAATAGTTCTGCTTTTAAAGGCCTACTTAAGTAATAGCCTTGTGCATGGTCGCACTGCATGCCTCTAAGTAAATTTAATGAGCCAAGCGTTTCAACCCCTTCAGCTACAACCGAGAAACCTAGCTGATGTCCCAACGTAATTGATGATTGCACTATAAATTGATCTTTTTGCGATTCATCAAGTTTTAGGATAAAGCACTTATCTAGCTTAAGCTCATCAATAGGCAGCATTTTTAATCTACCAAGTGATGTTTGCCCTACACCATAATCATCTAATGATATTTTAACGCCAATTGCCTTTAGGTTTTCGAGCGCTTTAATACCTTTTTCTTCGTTTTCGATCATATCGCGCTCAGTAAGCTCAATAGTGATCAGCTTAGAATCTAATTTGTACTTTTTAAGCGTGCGAACTAATGCAGCGTGAAAGCCCGGAAATGCTATATCTTGCGCAGATACATTTATTGCAGCCTGTAAGTTTATATTTTTAGACTGCCAATCAGCTACTTGTGCTACAACCGTATTAACAACCCACCCAGTAAGCTCAACAATAAGCCCCGACTGCTCGGCTAAGTCAATAAACAGTTCAGGATTAACCCAGCTACCATCTTTTCGCTGCCAGCGAATAAGCGACTCAACTTTATCTATTTTTTGCGATTTCAAATGTAATTTTGGCTGATAAGTCATAAACAATTGACCATCGTCATCACTAATAGCCTGCTTTAGTTCATCAAGCATTATTAAGCGCTCTAAGTGCGCCTCGTCTTCACCGTTTTGATAGTAATGTATGCTCTCTTGTGTGTTTGCAGCACTTTCAACTGCAATTAGCACACGGCGCATTAAGTCATCACTTGCAATTCCTTGGGTAGGATACTGCACAATGCCCGCACTAAAACGTAAATTAATTTTGAGTGTTTGAATGGTATAACAAGCTTGTAATTGAGCCATTAATCCTACAATACCGCTTTTTTGCTCGCGCGCTGCCGCAGTCGGAAACACAGTTAAAAACTCATCGCCGCCAATACGAGCATGAAAGCCCCCTAACTCATCCGAAAACTCACTTATTCTGCAAGCAACCGCCTTTAGGCAGTCATCACCAATACGCGGACCCAGCTTATCGTTTATATGACGAAGACCTTTTATGTCTATTGCAACGAGCGTGTACTCGGCTGATGAATCTAACTCATCATCAAGCACCTCAAGCATGGCTGAGCGGTTATAAAAGCCTGTTAGGGAGTCGTGTCTGGCTTGAAAGCTAATTTGTTGCTCGCGCTGATTAATATCATTACCCATGCTATCAAACGCTGCGACTAGCGTGTCTATTTCGGTACTTTGCCTTTGGCCTTTAAATTCAAATGCATAATTACCTTGTGCAAATTGCCTTGCTATTACAGCTAGTTGAGTAAGTGGCGTAGTTAAATTATTTGCAAATATGCTGCTCGTAATAACACCTACAAACATAGTTAAAATAGCTAAAATAATAAGTGTAAAAAGCAGTTTTTCGAAATCACTATAACTTTGTGTTAAATCGGCACTCAGCAAAATAATTATGGGATGGGTCAACAACGATGGTAAATCTATTTCTCGGTTACGAAACACTAAATACTCACCAAAAAACCGCGATGTGGTTACGGTACTAAAATAGCTAACAGGTTCAAATTGCTCAGGACGATTAGCTAATGAGCTAATAACAATATCGTCAGCACTGCCTATAAAACTTACATCCATGCCTGTTAAGCTTTTTAGTTCATGGGCTACATTGTCGTCAATTTTAAAGCCCACCAAACTATAGGCTACTGTACGTGGCGCTTTTACAGGTAATAAAATAATTTGATACAGCTCGTTATTAAGCACCACAAAACTAGACTCTTCTGGCGCACTTAAAAGCTCTTCCATCAAGGGCTTTAAGTTGTGTGCAAAAACGTCTTCGTCAGTATTGGCGGAAATTAGCTTACCCGATAAATCAAGTAACAACATTAATTCGGCATCAATACGCTGACTGTGATTAAACAACACGCTGCTGATTGTACCTGCATCTCGCGTTGCTACAGCTTGCTTAAAACCAAAATCGGAGGTGAGTACTTTTGCAGCGGTTAACAGTAGGCTTTCTTTTGACTTTAAATATTGCTTATAAACATTTTGCGCTACGGTAATATCTTGATTTACTTTTTCTTCTTGAAATTTACTCGTAGACCACCAAAAACTAAACAAGCTGACCATAGTGGTTAATAACACTAAGCCAACACATAAAATGGTTATGCGATTTCGTAAACTATTAGTCATTACCAGCCTTAAACTTACTACCAAAGGTATTTCTGGGTGCTGGAGTTGATGTGTTTACTGTTATCTGTAACTGTTTTTGAGAATTAATTGTTATCATTTTTTTATTCTCCAATGGTGCTGTTTGTAATGGATGCCACACACTCACTTGTGCAGGCAGTGTATTAATAGGCAAATTTACATAGCCTTTTTTATCTGTTTTATATACGAATTCGCTGTTAGCTACATAAATATAGCCAACCATAGAGTCATGTATATTACACCCCAAAACAACAACCCCTTGTTGCTCAAACGTAATGGGCTCTTTTGGTTGGCCTGAATATAATCTTAGTTGAAAAGGCTTAGCTTGTGAAAAAGAATAAACATGATGGCGAATATTATCGCTGTTAGGAAAGTTAACTTTTTGACCCTGTTGTACAACTAATAATTCGGGTAAAAACTGCTTATGGACTTGATCCATTATAGCAATGGGCAAATTTGATGGTGTGGCTTGTTTACCAGCAATATTAAGCTCAACCACAGCACCTGATAACTTTTGGCCGTGTTGATCTTCTATTACTAATTCAACATTTGCACTTAAAGCAAACTGACTAAAAAACAAACCTATAGCTAAAAAGTAATGACTTTTAGCAAACTTTTGCAATGCCCGTTCAAACATAACAATACCTAAACATTAATATTAGGTTAAGTTAATTAGAGACGAGCACTAATTGCAAGAATTATAGCCCAGTAACTAAAAATAAAGATTTAGTTACTGGCTTTATTAGCACTTAAGTGCTGTTATTTAACAATTAATCCGTAATCGTTATCTAAAATAGTAATAACTTCTTGGCGAGGATCTTCAGGGATCACGATATCTCTGCCAACAATTTTACTCGCTATGCCAACATAGGTATTTGACACTTCAAGCATTACTGATTCTGGTAAAATATAACCTTTAGCTAACTGCTCACGCTCACTCATGCGATCTTTATTTAATAATACGTCGCTCTCTGGCACGTTATTAATCAGTAATTGACGAAAGCCTTCTTTAGAATTTTCAACAATTTTACCGTCTTTGTAAGCGGCTTCATCCCAAATACGTGACGAATCAGGCGTGCCTACTTCATCAATATATATAAGCTGTTGCGCGCCATTTAAACCCTCTACATAACCAAACTCAAATTTTGTATCTACAAAAATTTGGTTAAGCTTCGCTAGTTCATCACTAATTAATTTAAAACCTTCAACTAACAGCTTTTCGTATTTGGTTACGTCATCTACCGATTTAAAGTTAAATACGTCTAAGTTATTAGTAATGTTAGCGCGAGTAATATTTACATCATCAACTGGCGGAATATCAGCAACGCCTTTAATAATACCTTTTGTTGATGGCGTAATTAAAACGTTATCAAGCTTTTGGTTCGCTTTTAAGCCTTCAGGCAAGTCAATACCACAAAAGTTACGTATGCCTTTAGCGTAGTCACGCCACATGCTACCCGTAATATATTGGCGAGCAATTGCCTCTACTTTTACTGTACTGGCTTTGCGTACAATCCACACATACGGATGTGGAATATCAACAATATGATTACCCGCAAGGCCTGCTTTATCAAATAACTTAAACCAATGGGCTGCCACTGAGTTTAACGCTATACCTTTACCTGGTACGCCATTTAAACCATTTTCGCCTTGCCAAATGCAATCGAATGCAGAAATTCGGTCTGAAATAACCATAATAGCAAGCTCAGTACCTGTCGGTACTTGGTAGCCTTTGTCTTTAATTAATCGTGCGCTGTCTTCATCAGTTAACCAATAAACTGAACGAACTTTACCGCTGTGTACTTCACCTTTGGTACGAATGGGTAAATCATCGTTTACGTCTAAAACTTTATAGCTAGTCATGCTATCTCCGGGGTTAGGGATGCTCTTTGAGCAAAGTATGGTATGGGGTTATATGGGCTGTATAATAATCTAGCCAACCTCAAAGCTCAATCGGATGCTTAAAACAAATAAAGGCATATATTTATAAGCGAGTCGCAATGGGGTAAACTTAATGTGCTAACCAGCCTGAGGAGATAGCTTGAACTACTTAACTGCCACTAAAAATAAAAAATACTTAATGTATATTTCTCAAAACTATTCATACGCTATCTTGAGACCTTTGCAGGCGCAAATATTGGCACATGGTGGTGAAGTACGCTGGTTTTTAGCGGGTAGCGAAGTAAACCCTGATTTTTTAACCACAGACGAGCCACGTTTACATACCATAAAAGATGTAAAAAGCTGGGCTCCAAACATTACATTTATACCGGGTAATATAGTACCTAGCTTTATTCCAGGTAAAAAAGTAGCTGTATTTCATGGTTTTAATTCTGAAAAGCGCAGCTCTGAAGGTAATCGTGGTCATTTTACTATTCGTGGTTGTTACGATTTATATTGTACGCAAGGCCCAAATACAACAACCCGATTTAAAGAGCTAGCTAAGCAGCATGGTTTCTTTAAAGTAACTGAAACTGGCTGGCCAACACTCGATCCACTTTTTAGTAATACTTCAAATAATCCTTATGTAAGCGACGACCCTCGCCCTACTTTACTTATATGCTCTACTTTCTCACGAAAGCTATCACTTGCTCCTAAATTATATGAGCAAATAAAACATTTTAGTGAACAAGGTAAGTGGCGTATTTTGATGCAGTTTCATCCTAAAATGCCTGCCGAATGGGTTAATAAATATAAAGCGCTGAGTAACGAAAATCTAACATTTATTGAAACCGATAACGTTTTGCCGTTACTGAAAACTGCTGATGTTATGCTGTGCGATACATCGTCAGTTCTTTTAATGTTTTTACTACTACGTAAACCGGTAGTCACGTTTTGTAATCAAAAACCCCTTCCTCATTTACTTGATATTACCGACGCAGATGAAGTAGAAGCAGCTATTGAACACGCGCTTACTAAACCTAGTGATTTAATGCAAAATATTGAAAGCTATTGCCAGGAACTTCATCCGTATACCGATGGCCAATCTAGCCAACGCGTATTAAATGCAGCTAATGAATTTTTACAAAGTAACGAAAAACTAAAACCCAAGCCATTAAATATAATAAGACAGCTAAAAATGCGTAAAGATCTAAACTACTGGGGTTGGTAATCGGATAATGATAAACCTGAAAAACGTAACTTTTAAGTGGCATAAAAGCGATAGCTCACCCACGCTCAACATAAAAGAGTTAGTTATAGAAAAAGGTGAGCATATTTTTTTACACGGTCCTAGTGGCTCAGGTAAATCGACCTTATTAGCGATTCTTGCTGGCATTAATACAGCCACTAGCGGTGAGGTATCAATTTTAAACCAAAACCTAACTAAATTAAGCAATACCACCCGTGATGTTTTTAGAGCGGATCACATTGGCTACATTTTTCAAAACTTTAACCTGCTTCCTTATTTAACTCCTATTGAAAATATAACGCTTGGGTGTGAGTTTTCAAAAAGCCGAAAACAAAAAATATTAAAGCAATCATCAAATAAAAACTCTGCCTTACAAAAAGAAGCGATACGGTTATTAAATGCTTTAGGCCTTACAGCCCAGTATCACCATAAAGATGTAGCAGAGCTTAGTATTGGACAACAACAGCGCGTTGCTGCCGCTCGTGCATTTATAGGCAGCCCTGAACTAATAATTGCAGATGAGCCCACATCAGCACTCGATACAAATAACCGTGAAAGCTTTATAAAGTTACTGTTTGAACAAGCAAAGTTATCTGATAGTACGCTGGTATTTGTGAGCCACGATGAAACACTAAAGCCTTTATTTAACCGCTCCATTGACCTTATAAATTTGCAGGAGCAGGTATGATCATCGCTAAACTTGCTTACAAAAGCTTATTAAATCGCCGCGCAAGTGTACTGCTTACATTATTTACTATCGCAATTAGTGTAATGCTACTTTTGAGTATTGAACGTGTACGAATTGATGCTAAAAGTAGTTTTAGTAATACTATTTCGGACACTGATTTAATTGTTGGTGCGCGTACCGGCGACATACAGTTGCTGCTTTCTTCGGTATTTAGAATTGGCCATACTAATAACGGCGTAAGTTGGAAAAGTTATGAATACATAACAAGTCAGCGAGGCGTAAAATGGAGCATACCTATAAGCCTAGGCGACAGCCATAAAGGCCAAGCGGTACTAGGCACAACACTTGATTACTTTAGCCATTATCGTTTTGCAAAAAAACAAAATTTAACCTTTAACAAAGGCCACCCTTTTGCCGCAATTAACGAAGTGGTGCTAGGTAGCGAAGTTGCAAATAAACTAGGCTACAAACTTAACGACTCTATTGTTATATCGCACGGCATGGGGAATACCAGTTTTCATCATCATGACGATAACCCATTTAAAGTCGTCGGCATTTTAAACCCTACAGGCACGCCAGTCGATAAAACGCTGCATATTCCTTTGGCTGCAATCGATTTAATTCACGGCGGTAAAGCGAGCCTTGAGCATGAGCATGAGCATGACGAACATAACAACCTAGTTGGTCATCCTAAGCAAATTACAGCATTTTTAATGGGATTTAATTCGCCTTTGTACACATTACAAATTAGGCGCAATATAAATCAATATAAGCCAGAAGCCCTGCTTGGCATTATGCCAACCGTAACACTTAAAGAGTTATGGGAAATGCTCGCCATAGTAGAAAAAATACTATTACTATTCTCAGCTGTTGTCGTGTTAGTTAGCTTACTTGGTATGTTAACGACATTGCTTGCAAATCTGAGCCAGCGACGTCGCGAACTTGCTATATTGCGCTCAGTAGGCGCTCGCCCTTGGCATTTATTTACACTTATAAGTATTGAATCATTACTGACAACTTTACTTGGTTGCCTAGTGGGTAGTGCGCTTTACTATTTAGTTATTTTTTCAGCCGGCGGTTACTTACAAAGCCATGCCGGTATAAGCGTAAATATCACAATACTCTCTTACTATGAACTGGGCTTAATCGGCGTTATTATGGCAGCCGGTTTTATTATTGGCTTAATACCCGCTACTCGCGCTTATTTTTATTCACTCAGCGATGGTATGAGTATAAAAGCATAATTTTTAGGTATTTTATGACATTTTTTAAAACAGCTTTTCAGTACATTGCTGCTATTAACTTATTATTTATAAGCGTAGCGAGCTATGCCAATCCACCAAAAGAAATTTTTTGGGAAGACTTAATTCCCAAAGGTCATATGCAAATAGACACTCAAGCACAAGCTAATCACGAAGGCAGCGATCAAAACTGGGTGCAACCCGATTTAGATGCTCCAGTGGTAAAAGCGCTTGATGGTCAATCGGTGAGTTTGCCAGGTTTTGTTGTGCCATTAGAAGGCGATAGCGAAGTCATTACTGAGTTTTTACTCGTGCCTTACTTTGGTGCCTGTATACACGTACCACCACCACCGCCAAATCAAATAGTCCATGTAACGATTAAAGGTGGCGTGCCTATAGATAGCTTGTACGACGCAATCGTTGTAACCGGAATAATAAGTACAGAAACATGGTCGGGCGAAATCGCGCAGGTAGGATATAAAATGAAAGCGGTCGGTGTAGCACCGTTTGAGCTTTAAAATTAAGGGCCCGCTTTTAAAGCTGGCCCTTAAATCTCATTAAATTTAGAATCGATAAAATTCAAATAGCTGAATACTCAAATAACTAGATAACTAGATAACTACTTTTGACAATTTGAGCAAAAAATAGTACTGCGCTGCCCCAATCTAATTTCTTCCAATTCGTTTTCACACGTCATACATGGCTTGCCTTTGCGCCCATATACTAATAACTCTTGAGCAAAATACCCTGGCTTACCATCACTTTGTGCAAAGTCTTTAAGCGTTGTACCACCTTGCATAATGGCCGCAGCAAGCGTGTCTTTTATAATAGGGATAAGTGCTTGATAACGTTTGAGCGATACTTTTCCCGCTTCTCGCTTGGGATGTATACCCGCTTTAAATAGCGATTCATTCGCGTAAATATTACCAACACCAACCACCACTGCGTTATCCATAATAAATTGCTTTACGGGTACTTTTTTATTGCGCGATTGTTCGTACACGCGTTTAGCAAAAAAGTCATCAGTAAGCGGCTCAGGACCAAGCTTAGAGAGTAGCTTATGCACTTCACCAGGCTCTTGCCATAAGCAGCAACCAAAGCGACGAGGATCGTTTAAGCGCAGTGCTTTACCGTTGCCAAAAATAAACTCTACATGGTCATGCTTTTTAAGCGGCTCACTTTTATCTACAACACGTAAATTACCTGACATACCCAAATGTAAAATAGTGCTTCCAAGCTCACAGTGTAAAAGTAAGTATTTAGCTCGTCGTTCAATACTAGTAACAATTAGCCCTTCAAGTTGATACACGTCATCTGGCACTGGCCAGCGCATACTGGCATTGTAAATATTTACCTTTGTAACTACTTGGTTTTGTACGTGGGGAGTGATGCCCATTCGGCTCACTTCTACCTCTGGTAATTCAGGCATTAATTAGACTCACTTTGTGAAAAATCAAAACTAGGAAATAACTGCTGTGCAGTTTTTAAATCGAGTGCGAGTATTCGTTGGCTACTCTTTTCGAGTAAGTAATATTGCCCATCGCCTTTATAAAGCAAATAAACCCAAGGTAAACTCTCGCCAGCCAACTCAAATGTAGCAACATATAAAGGTGCATTAGGATTAAAAACAACAGATTCGTTAACACCCATTAACTGCGCGCTTTGCCACTGATTAATTAAATCACTAAGCTGCTGCTCAGATGCTTGCCACACAAGCGGTATGTCTTTTTGTAGTGGGGTTGTACGCCAGCTTGTTCCTATTCGCTCAATTTTTTGATCGACAAATTGCAGTGTGAGTACAAAACTTTGTCCGGGGAGTATGGCTTGTAATGTTGGTTTATCCTCCCCTCCCAAAAGTTGCTTATGCCAGCCATTTAAAAAGAAGATCATAATCAACATCGAAAATATTATAACGTTGTTCCAACCTTTACGGCCCAGTCGCATATTAATACACCTAGTAAATTCAAGATTTTAAAGTGTAACTAAAACTTAATTGCGCTGTCTATATGTTAAAGGCCGCAGACTTTGTTAGAATATCGGCAAATTTAAAGGAGTTCCGTCAATGTCTATGTATGTAGTGGGCCATAAAATCCCAGATTCAGATTCTATTTGTGGTGCAATTGCACTGGCTTATTTAAAAAACCAAATCGATGAGCCTGCAATTCCAACTCGTCTTGGTGAAATTTCACCTGAAACTCAATTTATCCTTGATAAATTTGGCTTCGAGGCACCAGAGCTTAAATTAAGCTACGCGGGTGAAGATGTGTATATTGTAGATCACACAGAAAAAACACAAGCACCTGATGATATCGACCAAGCCCGCGTTGTTGGCGTGGTAGATCACCATAAATTAGGTGACTTAACATCATCTACTCCGCTTGAATGCTGGATTCGTCCTGTTGGTTGTTCAAACACCATTATTAAAATGATGTACGACTTCTACAGCGTAGAAATCCCTAAAGATATCGCGGGTATTATGATGTGTGCAATTTTAAGCGACACCGTAATATTTAAATCACCAACATGTACCACTGCCGATATTAAATGTGTTGAAGCGCTTGCAGAAATTGCAGGTATCGAAGACTTTAAAGAGCTTGGTATGGATATGTTCCGTGTTAAATCTGCGGTTGAAGACACACCTGCACGTGATCTAGTAATGCGTGACTTTAAAGATTTCAACATGAACGGTAACCTAGTAGGCATTGGCCAACTAGAAGTAATCGACCTTGCTGTTTTTGACGATATTAAAGCAGATCTTGCAGCCGATATTGCTAAGCTAAAAGTTGAGGGCAACCGCCACTCTGTATTTTTACTGCTTACCGATATAATGAAAAAAGGCTCAGAAATGCTAATTGTATCTGACGATGCAAACTTAGTTGAGCAGGCTTACGGTGTAAAACCAGAGAATGATAAAGTATGGTTAGATGGTGTACTGAGCCGTAAAAAGCAAGTAGTACCACCACTACAAGATGCATTCACAAAAATTTAATTGTGCTTTCATTTATTGATTTAAAAGCCTTGTTGGTTATGCCAACGAGGTTTTTTATGTCAATTCGCTAATCATAGTTTAAAAACAAAAAACCCAGCCTAAGCTGGGTTTTTAAATTCTAAAAGAGATAAAATTACTTAATTTTAGCTTCTTTAAAAAGAACATGTTTACGAATCTTTGGATCAAACTTTTTGATTTCCATCTTCTCAGGCATGTTACGTTTGTTTTTGTCAGTAGTGTAGAAAAAACCAGTACCGGCAGTTGAAACTAAACGGATTTTATCGCGCATGATTCAGATCCTTAAACTTTTTCGCCGCGAGCACGGATTTCTGTAAGAACCGTGTCGATGCCTTTTTTATCGATAATACGCATACCTTTAGTAGTAGTGCGTAATGTTACAAAACGTTTTTCACTTTCAACCCAGAAACGGTGTGTTTGTAGGTTAGGTAGGAAACGACGTCTAGTCGCGTTTCTCGCGTGTGAACGGTGATTACCAACCGCAGGACGCTTACCTGTAACTTGACATACTTTAGACATGTCTATATATCTCCAATAACTTCGCTCGAGCTTAATTTAATCTAAGGCCGTGTATTTCCGCCCTAGAGATAAATCGAAGGGCGCTCTTTATACAGCTTTTACAGGCAAAGATCAAACACTGATCTATCCAATCAGCTCATATATGTAAATTTGATAGCGGCTAATTATAAAGATCGAATGCCCTCAGGGAAAGTAAAAACTGCATTTAAATTAAACTAATTTGCCAAAACACGTTAAACAGCTCATTTTTAACACACTTCTGTATCTAACAAAGCTAAATCAGGCCTCGTTCGGCAAACGAAACACACGTTTCTCCACCAACAATGATGTGATCGAGCACACTTATGTCGACCAATTGCAGTGCTTGCTGCAATTTATTAGTAATAAGTTTGTCTGCTTGGCTCGGTTCTGCAATACCACTTGGGTGATTATGCGCAAAAATAACAGCTGCTGCATTATTTTTAAGGGCAGCCTTTACCACTTCACGCGGATAAACACTGGCAGAATTAATTGTGCCATAAAAAAGTATTTCGTCTTTTACTAATCTATTTTGACTATCTAGGTATAACACCATAAATACTTCTTGCTGCAAGCCTCGCATTTGAATGGTCAGGTAATCGTAAACTGAGTTTGGCGAATTAAACACCGCATCTCGTTGACAACGCTCCTGCATATAACGTTGGCTTAGCTCTAATACAGCTTGTAGTTGTACATATTTAGCAGTTCCTAATCCCTTTTGAGAGCAAAACTCCTCAATACTGGCATTAAACAAATTATGCAGTGTTTTATTCTCGTTTAATAAATGCTGAGCCAACTCAATTACATTCATTCCTGGCAACCCTGTTCGTAAAAATATAGCAAGAAGCTCTGCGTCACTGAGCGCTTTAGCCCCTTTCGCGATGAGCTTTTCACGAGGTCGAAGTGAGTTTGGTAGTGAAGTAAGTTGCATTATTCATCCTTGAGAGGCGAAAGTGTCTTATAAATGTAATGCAAATTTAAAATTTAGCCTGTTATTTCGAATTAAAAAACTTCGCTGTACGGGTAAAGATTTGTTATTTTAAGCGCAATATTTAATAAGACTGATGAACAACCATGACTAACTTAACAAACAAAAAAATTGTACTAGGTATTACCGGCGGCATTGCAGCTTATAAATGTGCAGAGCTCGTTAGGCGATTAAAAGACGCTGGTTGTGAAGTAAAAGTAGTTATGACTGAATCAGCTAAGCACTTTATTACCCCTTTAACTATGCAAGCCGTTAGTGGCGAAACTGTCTCAGACTCGTTACTTGACCCTTCTGCTGAAGCTTCAATGGGACATATTGAATTTGCAAAATGGGCTGACTTAATTTTAGTCGCCCCAGCTACCTGTAATATTATTGCTAAAATGGCAGCCGGCATTGCTGACGACCTACTAACAACGTTACTGCTAGCAACGCCTGCAAAAGTCGCAGTTGCACCTGCCATGAACCAGCAAATGTATGCACACTCAGCGACACAAGCCAATTTGGCCACATTAAAAGCACGCAACGTACTTATTTGGGGCCCAGGTAAAGGTGAGCAAGCATGTGGCGATGTAGGCGCTGGACGTATGCTAGAGCCACATGACCTAGTTGCGCTATGTACAGCAAAAGAGCAACCGCAATTACTTGCAGGAAAGACAATTACAATAACAGCAGGCCCAACGCGTGAGCCTCTCGATCCGGTACGTTTTATATCAAATCACAGCTCTGGAAAAATGGCTTATGCACTGGCAGAAGCCGCTTTGCAACTCGGTGCTAAGGTTAATTTAATTTCGGGTCCGGTCACTATAAAAGCCCCTACTGGCGTAAACCTTATCAATATAGAAAGCGCTGAGGAGCTATTAACTGAGTCACTTACCTATGCACCACAATCAGATGCATTTATTGGCTGCGCTGCTGTAGCAGATTATCGAGCTGCAAACATTGCGACTCAAAAAATGAAAAAGCAAGGCGACGAACTCACTCTTACTTTAACTAAAAACCCTGACGTAATTGCAGCTATTGCCAACCTTAAACAAAACCGTCCTTATACTGTGGGGTTTGCCGCCGAAACTCAAAATGTAGAAAGCTATGCTAAAGGTAAACTACAAAATAAAAATCTAGATATGATTTGCGCTAATGACGTATCAAAGAGCGGCTTAGGGTTTAATTCCGATCATAATGCTTTAACACTGTACTGGCACAATGAACAACTAGAATTACCAACAACAAGTAAAATAGAAATAGCTCGCAAGGTGATCGAACAGCTGGCTAAACATCTATAAAAAGGCTGGAAACAAACTGAATAAAACATTAACATACGCCAATCATTTGAACAAAAAATGACTAGGGTTCTTAACTGCGCCACTAAGAATAACTAATAAAAAGGAATGTTCATGCCTGCGACAAAAAGAAGTAATCGCAAAGAGCAAATACTGCAAGCACTCGCACAAATGTTAGAAACTAATTTAGGCCAACGTATCACCACAGCAAAACTAGCTGCTGAGGTGGGTGTGTCTGAAGCCGCGCTATACCGTCATTTTCCGAGCAAGGCGCGTATGTTTGAGGGCTTAATTGAGTTTATTGAAGATACCCTTTTATCTCGTATAAATATTATTATTGAAAACGAAAAAGAAAGCCAAACGCGCATTTATAACATTCTATTATTACTTTTAACCTTTGCTGAAAAAAACCCAGGTATTACTCGTATTTTAACGGGCGATGCTCTGCAAGGTGAGCAGGAACGTTTACGCGAACGTGTACAAACCTTGTTTGAAAAACTAGAAACTCAGTTTAAACAAGTGCTTCGTGAGCGCAAATTACGTGAAGGTAAAAACTTTCAAAGTGATGAGCTTACACTTGCAAACTTTTTACTTGCCTACGTTGAAGGCAAAATGAATCAGTTTGTACGTAGCGACTTTAAAGCAAAACCAAGTGTTCAATTTGAAAAACAATGGCTTGAGCTACAAAAAATTTGGCTGTAATGTTTGCTAAATTAATAAATTAAATACTAAAAAACGACCTGCGGGTCGTTTTGTCGTATGTAGCTGCCATTTATCTGATCCGCTCGAATTATGAACCAAACTCGTTACAATGAAACAATGTCATAATACGAGAATCAATAATGAAAACAAAACTCACCTTATTAAGCACGGCACTCATTGCCAGCTTAACTAGCACCGGCATACACGCCAAAGAATCGCTACAATTTAAAGACGTATTTAGTTTTAAATCAGCTAAAAGCACGCAACTATCTGACAATGGTCAAGTACTCACTTTTAGTGCAACGCCGTATCGTGGAAATGCAACTGGTCAAGTTTACTCACTACAAAGCAATACACTCATCGCAGAAATAGAACGCGGCACTAAGCCTCATATTAATAAAGCCGCTAACTGGGTCGCTTTTACACAAGTACCTACCTTACTTGAAAAAGAAACAACCAAAAAAAAAGACACACTTAAAAGCAATCTGGTACTCGTAAACACACAATCAGGTGCCCAACAAAGCTTTGCTGATGTAAAAGATTACACGTTATCTGATGACGGTATGTGGCTTGCTTATCGTTTAAATAAAAAAGACGATGACGCAAAAGTAGAAGATAAAACCGATAGCACTAAAAACGAAGAAGACAACGCCATCACGCCCGATAAAAAAGATAAGAGCTATGCGCTTGTTATCGTAAATTTATCTGATAAACGCACTCATACAATAGAAAACGTATTTAGCTACGCTATTAACTCAGCTAACAGCCAGCTATTAGTGAGTCAAAGTTACAGCGATGGTAATAACAACCAAATAGCGCTGATTGAGCTAAGTAACTTTAATAGCAGCGTATTAATTGATGAACCGGGCGTAATCGCAAATAAAATAGCGTGGCACCCCACTGACAATATTGCAGCGTTTATATTGGGTAACTATGTAAATGATGACACCCGCCGTCGAAGCTACACTTTACAGCTATATAAAAACGAGAAGCTCTCAACTATAGATTCACCTAATAAAGCATGGACGTTAGGGAAAACAGCCACCCTTGAATGGTCAGAAAATGGCGAGCGCTTATATTTTGAAAACCACCCTAAATTGACAGCCAAAGTAAAAACTAAAGAATATACCGACGAAGCCTCACTATACGACTTTGATACCATACGTGAACACAAAGGTCTTAATGTATGGCACAACAACGATGCGCAAATAAAACCACGTGAAGAGCAGCAATGGAATGAAGTTAATAAAAATCGCCATTACAGTGCGGTGTATCACGTTAACTCGCAAAAAGTTGCGCAACTTAGTACACCAAACATGCCTGAGGTTGCACTAAACCCTCAGCGAGATGTGTCTTTACTTGGCTCATCTAACATCCCCTACCTAGAAAAAATAATGTACGGCGGTTTTTTTGCTGATTACTTTGCAGTAAATATAAATACCGGTAAACAAACTCCAATTATAAGTAACTACCCGTTTAGACCGAGCCTTGCCCCTAATGGTGAGTTTGCAGCTTATTTTAGCGATAGCCAAATACAATTAAAAGATTTAAAAAATAATAAAGTAACACCGCTTACAAAAGCGATTCAGGCAACCTTTGCTGATGATAAACACGACTACCCATCTACTCAACCTGGTTATGGTTTTGCAGGTTGGATGACCGATAGCAGCCAAGTGCTTGCTTATAGTAAATACGATATTTGGGCGTTTGATGTAAAAACTAAGCAAGCTAAACGCCTAACTAATGGTAAGCAAAGCAATACGCAGTACCGTGTTATTAAGCTTGATAAAACCAGAGTGGGCTTTAAAAAAGGCGATACATTACTTGTCTCTGCTATTAACTTACAAACTAAACAAAGCGAAGTTGCAAAGCTCGACTTAACCACTAACACACTAACTAAGGTGCTTAGCGGTGATAAACGCTTTGATATGGTTAAAAAAGCCAAAAAGGCTGACAAGTACTTATTTACCTCGCAAACTTATAGCCAATTTCCTGATTACTACCAAACAGATTTTAGCTTTAGTTCACCAAAACAAGTGACCACGCTAAACCCACAAATTAGTAATTTTGCCTGGGGCGAAAAGCCAGAGCTGATAAGCTATAAAGGTTTTGATGGCGAAGACTTACAAGGCGTACTAATAAAACCTGCGGGATATAAAAAAGGCGATAAAGTGCCTGTGGTTGTGTATTTTTACCGTTACATGAGCCAGCGTATGTTTGATTTTCCAAAAATGGAATTAAACCATCGCCCTAATTTCCCTATGTTTACCTCAAACGGTTATGCGGTATTTTTACCTGATATTCGTTTTGAAATAGGTCACCCGGGTAAATCGTCAACGCAAACCATGATAAACGCCACCCAAAAATTAATAGATTTAGGCATAGCCGACCCTGATAAAATAGGTTTACAAGGTCACTCTTGGGCGGGCTATCAAAGTGCGTTTATGATAACCCAAACAGATATGTTTAAAGCGGTTGTATCTGGCGCGCCAGTATCAAACATGACCAGTGCTTATAGTGGCATACGTTTAAAATCAGGTCTTGCTCGTCAGTTTCAATACGAAACAGGGCAAAGCCGTATAGGTAAAAACTTATTTGAAGCACCAGATCTATACATAGAAAACTCACCGGTGTTTTTTGCAGATAAAGTAAATACCCCTATTTTAATTATGTTTGGCGATAAAGACGATGCAGTGCCTTGGCACGAAGGCGTGCAGTACTACTTAGCACTTCGCCGCGCTGGTAAAGATGCAACCTTTTTACAATACGAAGGTGAACCACACCACTTGAAAAAGTTTCCTAATCAGGTCGATTTTTCAGTACGTATGATGCAGTACTTTGATCATTACTTAAAAGGCAAACCAGCTGCAAAGTGGATGACACAAGGCGAAGCATTTATAGAGGAATAGATATAGCATTTATTCAGAGCTCTACGTAAGCGATAACGGCGAGCTCTGCGTCAATTAAATCAAGGCGAGGCATATTACATTTAAGTAATCAGTCACTACCTAGTCCTTCATACCTTTGAAAAATGCTGTAATGATCTTTAAACTTTTATAAACACCACCGTATATAAGCGTTTTAATCAAAGTAAAAAACTATAATAAAAGCCTAATATAAGTAATAATCACTAAATTCAGAGGTTAAAGAGTCGTTCATTATGCTAGGTTTTTGGTATAAGGAGTTTCCACAATACCCAAAAGACCATAAGGATTTTTGGCGTACTCGCTTAATAGCCCACTCTTTACTAATAACTACATGTTACTTTTTAGTTTTAACACTCCTCAATCTTTTTTATTTTAAAAGCTATGACATTGCTTTAATTGATGCCTTAGGACTTACGATATCGTTAGGTATTTATACTTGGTTTAATAAAACAGCCAATGTAAATGCAGCAGCGTGGGCTGTTACCCTTATGGTCGTTAGCTTAATAATGATGTTTGTGGTTTCTGTAGGTGGGCATGCGCATTCTTTATTTTGGGCGACGTTAATCCCGCCTTTTAGCTTTTTTTTAGTTGGAAGAAACTGGGGAAGCCTATTTAGTGCAGTCGCTTTTGCTATTTGTGCGTATCTTGTGTATTTACAACAACAGCAAACTGTAACAATTGGCTTAGGCTCTTTATTTAATCTTATAGAGGTAAGCCTTGCTCATATTTTAATTTTTAGGTTTTACGAAAAAACACGGTTTTCGGCATACACTCGATTATCTATCCGTAACTTAGAAATTCAACACTTAGCAGAAACCGATAAGTTAACGGGGCTTTATAACAGGCAAAAATTTGATTTTGAATTATCACAGTTAATTGCTAAAAATGACGTTTTTAAAACCCCACATTGCTTACTTATTTGCGATATAGACCACTTCAAAAATATAAACGATACCTACGGGCTGACGAATCCCCAAAACGTGACAGGCACAGCAATTTATGATCTTATGTAAATCACCACAACCCACATAAGTCACAACTGCTATGCCTGAGACATCAGTTTGCCATAAGTACTTTAAACATGCATTAGCGCCATTCAATAATGCCAGAGTAAAAACATTACTAAGCTGCAGTAATGCATTAATTTCGGGCAATAAACTTACCCTAACTGAAATCGGCAGAAATTTGTCTGGCGCTGTGGATGTAAAACATAAAATAAAACGCGTTGATCGCTTCTTAAAAAATACTCACCTCTACAATGAAAGGGTCGCTATCTATGAAGCATTAGCTCATCCTATTATTGACTCTTTACCCATGCTTGCAATTGCCGTTGACTGGAGCGGTGCCTGTGGTCACGACTATCACTTACTGCGAGCAAGCTTACTTGTGGATGGGCGCTCTATCGTGATTTATAACATGATTGTTGAGCAGAAGGATTTTGATAGCCCAGCAACCAACAGCCTGTTTTTAGATGAACTTTATGAAGTGCTTGGACGACATCCTAGTGTCTATATTGTAACAGACGGCGGCTTTCTTACGCCTTGGTATAGTAAAGTACGCGAACTTGGTTGGCATATGATAGGTCGATTAAGAGGCTCAATGAAGTGTAAACTAGCCATGCAATCACAATGGCATACATTAAAACAACTTAGGGCTGGTGCCAGCGATATACCTAAGGCGTTAGGTCAAGCACTACTAACTCAGTCCAGCCCGACAGCATGCGATGCATTTTTACACGTATATCATGGAAAAAATAAAGGAAGAAAAGGAAAAAGCAGATTTACGAAAGATACAAAAATGTATCAAAACTTAGCTAAAGAGCCATGGTTACTCGCGACATCAGACAATACAATGACGAGTAAGCGAGTAGTTGGTTTATATAGTAAAAGAATGCAAATAGAGCAAAATTTCCGCGATGACAAAAGTTTGAGATATGGTTTTTCGTGGCGTTTTAGTAAAAGCACCGGCATAAATAGAATAGGAATATTATGCTTGATAGCCACAATAGCGAGCACTGCGTTATGGTTTATAGGGTGTGAAGCAGAAAAAAGAAAGTGGCATATAAAATTTCAAGCAAATAGCGTTAAGAATCGCCGAGTTCTTTCATTTTTAACCTTAGCCAAGCAAGTCATAAAGCTATGTAAGAGACGTATTACACAAAGCTATATAGAAAAAAGTTTAAAAAACTTTATTTTGAATTACGAAAAAGAGGCCGCTGGATAAAGTGGGGATCCCTCAGACCTACGGGCATTTGGTTGGTGATAACGTGCTAACTGAATTTGCAAAAATATTAAAAAGCCGTATGGGAAATGACGCACTTATTGCGCGATGGGGTGGAGAAGAATTCACTATTATTTTATCCAACACCTCTTTAAATGATAGCGCTAAAAAAGCCGATGACCTGAGAAAGTATATTGCCGAAAACACAGTTACAAATGTAGCATTTACTATAAGTATTGGATTAGCAACGATACAAAAAGACGATACAGTGCTAAAACTACTGGAGCGGGCTGATACAGCGCTATATAAGGCTAAAAATAATGGACGCAATAAAGTATATGTTAGTGTTAGCGATAACGATTCAACCGTTATCACTCAATCAACTTACTTAAATGAGTTTATAGCCTAAACTTAAGCGTACTGCCCACAAGCAAATCCACAGCTCCACGCATATTGGAAGTTGTAGCCTCCAAGCCACCCTGTTACGTCAGTTACTTCGCCTATAAAGTATAGGCCTTTAGCTTTTTTAGCTTCAAAGGTTTTTGAGCTCAACTCGTCGGTATCTACACCGCCCAATGTTACTTCTGCTGTTCTATAACCTTCTGTGCCATTGGGTTTAATTTGCCACGCATGAATATAATTTACTAACTCATTTATTTGAGCATGGGTAAGCTGATTAATATTACAATCTGGTATCGCTTTGCTTTCGTGCAGTATTTCTATAAAGCGTTTAGGTAAAATAGTCGCAAGGCTATTTTTTAACGACTTTTGTGCTTGCATTTCTCGCCAATCAGCAAGTTGCTGCCTTAAATCAATTTCAGGTAATAGGTTTATAGTTACAGCCTGCCCTGCTCGCCAAAATGAGCTTATTTGCAATATTGCTGGGCCCGATAACCCTCGGTGAGTAAAGAGGATGTTTTCTTTAAATACGGTGCCGTCTTCGCTTGAAACTTCACAAGGAATGCTAATTCCCGAGAGCCCTTCAAAACGCTCTTTATCATGCTGATGCAAAGTAAACGGCACAAGTGCAGCCATGGTTGGTAACACGCTTAAGCCAAACTGCTCTGCAATTTTATAACCTATTGGTGTAGCCCCTAGTTTTGGCATAGTTAAGCCACCTGATGCTATAACTAACGACTCACAGCTTAATGTTTCTTGCTCTGTGGTAACGCTATAGCCGGTTTCGGTTTTTGATACACTGATCACTTCACTGCGTAGCTTTATATTTACTCCGGCCCACTCACATTCTGTTAGTAAAATATCAACAATGTCTTGTGCATTGTTATCGCAAAAAAGCTGGCCTAGTGTTTTATGGTGATACGCCAAGCCATGTCTGTCCACCAGCTCAATAAAGTCATGCTGTGTATAACGACTTAAGCATGATTTAACAAAATGAGAGTTTGTGCATAAGTAGTTATCCGGGGTTGCATTTTCATTTGTAAAATTGCAACGCCCACCACCACTTATTAAAATTTTACGACCTGGTTTTTTCCCCATATCAAGTACTGTAACGCTTCGGCCACGGTATCCAGCTTGCGCTGCACACATTAATCCTGCTGCTCCCGCACCTATTACAATTACATCTACTTGGGTCATTTATTTATCTCATTAAAAAATTTGCTCGATTATAGCAAAGTTTAATAGCTAACAACGCAGCATTTGAATTATTAGTAATAACACAACAAAAACATATCAGTAATAAGTAGGGAATAATTACCCTCACAATAAAACAACCCTTTATGCTTATTTTTAATTTATATGACAAATACTAAACAACGAGTAAACCGCTAAAAACCTGGGTTATAACTAAATGAAAGAGGTACATAATAAATTGATATTTCAATCTAGTTAACAGATCGTTTACTTTTGTTCCCGCATCGTGATCTTATATCACGAAATAATAAATAAAAATCTAGGGATAATTATGACAACTAGTAAAACTTTTAAAAGATGCGCAATTGCAATTACAGTTAGTACGCTTTTTGCAGCAACATCTGGCATGGCTCAATCAGTTTCAAGTTCAATGGCTGAAACATCGGCTAAACTACAAAGCCAAGGCAGTTTCGAAACTCAGTTCATTATTAAATATAAAAATAATAACGAAATGGCGAGCTTTTCAACTGCTGACGCAAGCCCGTCTAGCATGAAAAAGCGCGCACAAAGCTTTGTTAAAAACTTCGCTTCTAAAAAAGGCAAAGTAAAAGCAAAATATATTCGTGCAATGGCACTTAATAACCACCACGTAATGCGTGCTGATAAAAAATTAAGTGCGGCAGAAGCCCAAGAGTTTATGCAAGAAATGGTTGATTCTGGCAATGTTGAATACATTGAAGTGGATCAAATGTTAAAGCCGTTTTCAACTCCTAACGATCCACGCTTTGATGACCAATGGCACTACTACGAGCAAGCCGGTGGTTTAAACTTACCGACCGCATGGGATACCGCAACGGGTAGCGGTGTAGTTGTAGCTGTACTAGATACGGGCTACCGCCCTCATGCTGATTTAAACGCTAATATTTTACCGGGTTACGATATGATCTCTAACCTTTCGGTAGCTAATGACGGTGGTGGTCGCGATAGCGATGCACGTGATCCTGGTGATGCAGTTGCTGCGAATGAATGTGGTACTAACGGTGCACAAAACTCTAGCTGGCATGGCACGCACGTAGCCGGCACAGTTGCTGCGGTAACCAATAACGGTGAAGGTGTTGCAGGCGTAGCTTATAACGCAAAAGTAGTTCCTGTTCGTGTACTAGGTAAGTGTGGTGGTTTAACCTCTGATATTGCAGACGGTATTATTTGGGCATCTGGTGGAAGTGTTTCAGGTATTCCTGCTAACTCAAACCCTGCTGATGTAATTAATATGAGTTTAGGTGGGAGCGGTTCATGTAGCTCTACAACTCAAAATGCAATTAACACAGCACGTAGTAACGGCACTGTGGTAGTTATTGCTGCAGGTAACGATAACGATAACTCAGCAAACTACAACCCAGGTAACTGTAATGGTGTAGTAAACGTAGCATCAGTAGGTCGTAATGGCGGTCGAGCTTATTACTCAAACTACGGTAGCAATATTGATGTTGCAGCACCGGGTGGCGCGCAAAGTTTTGCAAACGACTCTGAAGGTGTTCTATCAACTTACAATTCAGGTTCGTCTACACCTTCAAGCGACAGCTACGGTTATTCGCAAGGTACATCAATGGCTGCGCCTCACGTAGCAGGTGTTGCGGCACTTATTAAGCAAGCAAAACCAGATGCAACGCCTGACGAAATAGAAAGTATTTTAAAATCAACAACCCGTTCATTCCCTGCTACATGTACTAGCTGTGGTACGGGTATTGTTGATGCAGCCGCAGCTGTTGCAGCAGCAAGTGGTGACACTACTCCGCCTACAGGCGGTGATAGCGAGCTTATTAATGGTGAAGCTAAAACAGGTTTAAGTGGGGCTGCAAATGCACAAGCATTTTACACGATGACAGTACCAAGCGGTGCAACTAACGTAACATTCACTATGAGTGGTGGTACTGGCGATGCTGATTTATACGTACGTGCAGGCAGTAAACCTACAACTACTACCTATGATTGTCGTCCATATAAAGGCGGTAATAGCGAAGAGTGTTCTATTGATAACCCTACTGCGGGAACTTACCACGTAATGCTTAACGGCTACTCTGCGTATTCAGCTGTTACCTTGGTAGGTAATATTACTGGTGGTTCATCATCGGGTGGCGGTTCAGGTACTCCACAAGCAGGTGGCGGCACTATAAGCGATGTGTCAGCCAATACTGGGCAGTGGAAACATTACACGTTAGATGTACCAGCTGGAATGACTACGTTTACAGTAACAACATCGGGTGGCAGTGGCGATGCTGATTTATTTGTAAAATACGGTAGCCAACCAACAGCAAGCTCATACGATTGTCGCCCTTATAAAAATGGCAACGCAGAAACATGTACATTTACCAATCCACAAGCAGGTACTTGGCACTTAAGCGTTAACGCTTATAGCACTTTCTCTGGTTTAACACTTAGCGGACAATACCAACCGTAATTTAAAATTTGAGCCGTAAATAAAAAACCGATGTTGTTTCCAACATCGGTTTTTAAATAGTAAGTAGCTGATTAATTAAAGCTAAAACCTACACTTTATTACTGTTATAGCTTCTCTAGTACTGATTCTGCACGGCTTACAACAAACTCTTTGTCTTGCTCTACAAATAAACCAGTTACTACTGCATTTTCAACAATCATAGCGTAACGCGTTGAGCGTAAACCACCAAAACTAGCGGTATCTTTATCAAGCCCTAACGATTTAGTAAAACTTCCATCGCCATCAGCAAGCATTGTAATTTCTTGCGCGTTCTGCGAGTCGCCCCATGCTTTCATAACAAATGCGTCATTAACAGATACACAGTAAATAGCATCAACACCTTTTGCTTTAATTTTATCAGCAAGGGTAATAAATTCAGGTAAATGTGCATTTGAACACGTTGGTGTAAATGCACCTGGCACTGCAAATAACACGACTTTTTTACCTTCAAACAACTCTTTATTTGTAAGAGATTGCATACCGTCGTCAGTTAATTGCGTTAACGTAACCGATGGTAATTCTTGGCCTTGCTCAATCATGGTGGTTCCTTTAAAAGATCAATACAGAATAAGTAACAATCATACTACGTAACCTATTACAGTGTAGGTAAAGTGTAACTAACTTAGTAACTCAGAGTAGTCTAGCAAAGGTTTGTAGACCGTGTTCACTACATTTTATGAAAACTATTTTAGCTTCTATAGTTTTCATAAAATTTATTGCTCTGTAGTTAAGGCAAATTCAAATCATTTATAAAGCGAGAAAAGTCATTACCTAACTTTTCGTCACGCATACTGTACTCAACTATAGCTTTTAAATAACCAAGTTTGTCTCCACAATCATGTGAACGCCCACTCATATGGAATGCTTCAACGGTTTCTTGTGCCATTAATGCATCAATAGAGTCTGTAAGTTGTATTTCACCGCCAGCACCTACTGTCGTTTTTGCGAGTAGAGGCCAAATATTCTTACTCAGTACATATCGCCCTACAACAGCAAGATTTGAAGGTGCTAAGTCTGCATCAGGTTTTTCAACCATCGCTTTAATTGCAGCACTTTTACCTGGCATTAACTCAACACCGTTTATATCAGCAATACCATATTTACTAACGTCTTCTTTAGCTACTGGCTCAAGCATTATTTGACTTGCTTGAGTTTCTTTAAAGCGTTTAATCATAGCCACTAAGTTTTCAGTTTTTTGATCGGCAGTATAAGCATCAAGTATCACATCTGGCAGGAGTACGACAAAGTTATCGTCACCAACTATTGGTTTAGCGCACAAGATAGCATGCCCCAGCCCTTTAGCTTCACCTTGGCGAACACTCATAATAGTTACGTCAGGCGGACAAATAGAGCGTATTTCATCTAATAAAGCACGTTTAACCCGCTTTTCAAGAGTCGCTTCTAGCTCGTAACTTGTATCAAAATGGTTTTCGATTGCATTTTTAGAGCTATGCGTCACTAATACGATATCTTTAATACCAGCAGACACACATTCGCTGACAATATATTGGATAAGAGGTTTATCGACTATAGGGAGCATTTCTTTTGGAATAGCTTTTGTCATAGGGAGCATTCTTGTCCCTAAGCCTGCCACTGGAATTACAGCTTTCATATCTATCCTTAGTGATTAAGTTTGTACATAAACTAGCAGATACAAAATAGATACTAGCTGAACAAAGTTACCTCTTTTGAAGAAGTAAATTTGAAGCTGCTTTTAAAGTGAAGTCTCTACACTTTGGGTATATAAAATAGATAGGTAAATAGTGAATTTATTAATGATTTTGTTGGGAAGTGAGATTAGATTAGCTAAGAGAAACCAGTCTAGGTTTGTTATTAATAACAAACCTAGACCAATCAATTTTTCAACAATACTTATTGGAAGTAGAGCTGTAAAATCTATTTATGATTAAAGACCAGCGCGATCTTTAATTACTGCAATAAGTGGTGAACTGGCAAAGTTGCCTTCAGCCCAAGCAATATCGGCACCATCTGTTAAAGCACTTTTTGATAAGTTTTTAACTATATACTCACCAGTATCCACTGCATTACTAGCAACAGCATGGCGTAATAAATTATTACCATTACATTGTACTGCATCATAAATATTACGGATTTTTACACGAGAGCTTTTAAGCTTGCTGCGTAATCGGTTTTTATCATCAGCAGCAATATACTCACAAATAGATACCGCTAATTGATCTTCAGCACTTGCAGGTGCTGTGTACGAAAATGAACTTACAGCGATAACAGCAGTAAGTACAACTAGCTTTGATAATTTAAACATGACAAACCCTTTATGGTACTTTATTCTTATATAGACTGTTTAATATTATACCAACCTACTAAAAATTACGCAATAATGTTAACGTGCTTTATATAAGGTTACGAAGTTATAACTAGATTTGTTTTTTTCATCAGGGAGGTTTTCTTGCTCTTCTCTCACGTCCCAATTAGCAACTTTATTGTAATCGGGAAACTGTGTATCGCCTTTAATATCTAAATCAATAAAGGTTAAATACAAGCGTTCTGCTTTTGGTAAAAATTGCTCATAAATATTACCGCCACCAATAATCATTACTTCTTCAACAGCACAAACTAACTCTAGTGCAGCCTCTGGTGTAGTTACCACTTCAATACCCTCTGCAGTATATTCGCTGTTTCGAGTAATAATAATATTACGACGCCCAGGTAAAGGACGGCCTATTGACTCAAACGTTTTACGACCCATGATCACAGGTTTACCCGTAGTTACTTTTTTAAAATGCTGAAGATCCGCTGGTAAATGCCATGGCATTTTATTATCTAGGCCAATTACACGGTTATTTGCCATTGCTGCAATCATTGAAATTATCATAATAAACACCTAGTACTTTATTCTTAAACAAAGAAAAAGGAGCATAAGCTCCTTTTTAATAAATTCTATTTAATTAACGCTCGTAGACTACTTCTACGTCGTAATCATCTTCATCCCAGTCGTCCCAATCATCATCATTGCCCTTACCTTTAGTGGCTTTTTCATGATAGGTATCCCACTTGAATTCAACTTCTTCATCCTCAACTTGTACAAACTTCTCTTTAGGCATGCTATCAAGGAGCGTCATTATGTTGTGGATTAAAGGTTGAGTATTAAGTTTATTAATTGCTGAGATGTGATAAATATTTTCAGTTTCGCCCAGTTCTTCTGCAATCGCTTCGCATAGCGCTTTTGCTTCGTCTTCTGGTAATAAATCTATTTTATTAAACACTAACCAGCGTGGCTTTTCAGCTAATTTAGGGCTGTATTGGTGTAGCTCGTTAATAATCGAGAATGCATTATCAACAGGGTTTGAACCATCTACCGGCATTACATCAATAATGTGTAATAACACACGACAACGCTCTAAATGCTTCAAGAAGCGAATACCAAGGCCTGCACCATCAGATGCACCTTCAATTAGACCTGGAATATCGGCTATAACAAATGATTTATTTGCTTCAGGACGTACCACACCTAAATTAGGAATAAGCGTCGTGAATGGGTAATCAGCTACTTTTGGTCTCGCTGCAGATACACTGCGGATAAACGTAGATTTACCTGCATTAGGTAATCCGAGTAAGCCTACATCAGCTAATAATAGTAACTCTAATTTTAAGTTACGTACTTCACCAGGTGTGCCCAATGTTTTTTGACGAGGTGCTCGGTTAGTACTTGATTTAAAACGTGCATTCCCCAAGCCGTGGAAACCACCTTTTGCAACCAAAATTCGTTGACCATGTTGAGTTAAGTCGCCAAGTCCCTCTTGGGTATCAACATCCATGATGCGTGTGCCTACAGGCACCATAACAAATAAGTCGTCGGCTTTTCGGCCTGTACAGTTACGGCTACGACCGTTAGTGCCACGTTCAGCCCTATGGAAACGCTCAAACTGATAATCTATTAGGGTATTTAAGTTTTCATCAGCTTGTAGATAAACACTACCACCGTCTCCACCGTCACCGCCGTCTGGTCCACCATCTGGAACATATTTTTCACGACGGAAAGACACGATGCCGCTGCCACCGTCTCCAGCTTCTGCGCGAATTTCTACTTCATCTACAAACTTCATGATTACTCACTTTAGGGATTGGCTTGTTTAATAACTCTATTATATACCCAAGCCAACACAAATGCAGGCTTGGGTATATATTGGCTGACTACAAAACAAAAAACCCCGCAAAGGCGGGGTTTTTAACTACCTTACTGATTACTCAGTTACGATAGTTACGTATTTACGGTTTAAAGGACCTTTTTGTTCAAACTGAACTTTACCATCTGCTTTTGCGAAGATAGTGTGGTCTTTACCGATACCTACGTTAGTACCAGGGTGGAAACGAGTTCCACGCTGACGAACAATGATGCTACCCGCTAGAACTGATTCGCCACCAAAACGCTTAACACCAAGGCGTTTGCTTTCTGAATCGCGACCGTTACGAGTACTACCAGCTGCTTTTTTATGTGCCATTTCTAAGTACCTCTAATTAAGCGCTAATGCTAGTGATTTTAACTTCAGTGAACCATTGACGATGGCCCATTTGCTTACGAGAATGCTTACGGCGTCTAAATTTAACAACCTTAATCTTCTCACCGCGACCATGTGAAACAACCTCAGCTGTTATCTTGCCACCGTTTACGAACGGTACACCGATCTCGATTTTCTCACCATCAGCAACTAAAAGTACTGAATCAAATTCTACTGCCGCACCAGTTTCAACGTCTAATTTTTCAAGACGAATCGTTTGACCTTCAGTCACACGATGCTGTTTACCACCACTTTGGAAAACCGCGTACATAATTAACTCCGTCTGTGCACCCTCAAATCGGCGCAACTAAAATATTCTTCGATAGGGCGCGAAGTTTACGCTAACGCGAAATAACTAGCAAGCCTATTTTGTAATTAAAATGAATAAAAAGTAGCTGCTTTGAGAGCAATTCAATATTTACCCCATTTTATATTAATTAGCCCTTTTGCCAAGCGCTTTTTAACTCTTAGTCGAAATAAATTAATGTACTCAAATATGACCCTCACAGCTTAATATCTAAGCACACCATAAACTGTATATTGATTATCAATTAATCAGTTATCTTGGCTAATTCAGTCTAAATTAAGTACTTTAATAGTGTTTTTTCAATCAATCGTCACAAAATATCGAGCTAGTGCATTTTTTGTTGTACAATCTGCGCCGTTCACACATAAAAATTGGCTCGGAGATCAATGGATATAAAAGCTATCCAGGCGTTAATCGAAAGCGATATGAATGACGTCAATCAACTTATACATGCGCAAATGCGCTCAGATGTGGCGTTAGTTAATCAGCTTGGTTTATATATAGTTAGCAGTGGCGGCAAACGCGTTCGTCCAATGCTGGCTATTTTAGCAGCCAAAGCGCTCGGTTATCAGGGTAAAGATCACATAACACTTGCAACAATTGTTGAGTTTATTCATACAGCAACGCTATTGCATGATGATGTTGTAGATGAATCAAACTTACGACGTGGCACGCCTACAGCAAATGCTGAATTTGGTAATGCTGCTAGCGTATTGGTTGGTGACTTTATTTACACTCGTTCATTTCAGCTTATGGTTGGCCTTGGCAAAATGCAGGTTATGCAAGTACTTGCCGATGCAACAAACATTATTGCTGAAGGTGAAGTATTGCAATTAATGAACTGCAACGACCCAGATACGACCGAAGCCAGTTATATGCAGGTTATTTACTCTAAAACAGCTAAGTTGTTTGAAGCAGCGACAGGGCTTGCAGCCATTATTACTGAGCAAGATCAAAGTACTCTCGATGCACTAAACCTGTACGGTATGCATTTAGGTACTGCATTTCAGTTAGTGGATGACGTACTTGATTACAATGCAGATGCTGAACAGTTGGGTAAAAACATTGGTGATGATTTAGCTGAAGGCAAACCAACCCTTCCGCTTATTTATGCTATGCAACATGGTAGCGAGCAGCAAACACAGCTCATTCGTGATGCAATAGAGCACAGTAATGGTATGGAGCATTTAGAAGAAATTTTAACTGCACTAAAACAAACTAATGCGCTTGAGTTTACAATGCAAAAAGCAGAGCTTGAGGCCGAAAAAGCCATTGCCTGTTTAGACTTTTTAGCTGAGTCTGACTATAAGCAAGCACTTATAAGCCTTGCCCGTATTGCGGTTGACCGCGACCACTAGTTTTAACTAGTTACACAGTGTGACATTAATTCTGAGCAATAAAAAAGCCTGCAAATGCAGGCTTTTTTGTTGCTTAAACCGGCTATTACGCCATGAAATCAACACCTTCTTTGATGTCTTTTTTCAGAGTTTCAAGCATGTCATTTTTTGCTTTTGTTTCAAATGCGCTTAGTTCGCCGTAAGAAAGAATTTCTTCTACACCGTTTTTACCTAAACGTACTGGATGTGCAAAGTACTCTGCATCGCCATTTTCAACAGCAACGTAAGCGTAATCTACAACTTCTTCACCTTGTAGGCCTTTAACTAAAGACATACAAAAACGAGCTGCAGCAGCACCCATAGATAGCGTAGCTGAACCACCGCCTGCTTTAGCATTTACAACTTCAGTACCCGCATTTTGGATACGTGGAGTAAGTGCAGCAACTTCTTCATCAGTGAAAGAAACACCTTCAACTTGAGAAAGTAGAGGCAGAATAGTTGTGCCTGAGTGACCACCAATTACTGGTACTTTTACAGTTGCTACGTCTACGCCTTTAAGTTCAGCAACAAATGCTTCTGAACGAATAACGTCAAGCGTAGTAATACCGAATACGCGTTTAGCGTCGTAAGTACCTGCTTTTTTGAATACTTCAGCAACAATTGGAACTGTGCCATTTACTGGGTTAGTAATAATACCTACTAACGCTTTAGGACAGCTGGCAACAATGCCTTCTGCTAAAGTTTTGATGATGCCAGCATTTACATTGAATAAATCAGCACGATCCATACCTGGTTTACGTGGCATACCCGCTGGGATAAGAACGATGTCAGAACCTTCAAGCGCTTTATTTAAATCGTCTGCGCCAAAGCCTGCAACTTTAACATCTGTTGGGATGTGAGAAAGGTCAACCGCAACACCTGGTACTACTGGTGCAACATCATAAAGTGATAATTCAGAGCCAGCTGGTAAGCCTGTTTTTAATAATAAAGACAACGCTTGGCCGATACCGCCTGCAGCACCTAATACAGCAACTTTCATTGGAATTCTCCGTAATTTGAGGTAGGAAACATTTGTGGCTCTTAAGATAATGAAATTAGCGACTAAAAACAAATTTATCCTGTCTATTTCAAGTATATTTTCGACCATAGTCGTAAACTTTTGTGATTTAACGCATCAAACTGGCAAGTTAACTAAACAACTGCTGCATAATTATTCATTTTTGTGTAGAATTTGCAGCATAAATAACAAAAACGAATAAAGACTATGCAACCACAAGATAAACAAGAAGCACTGGTAAAAGCATTTAAATCACTATTAAAAGAAGAAAATTTTGGATCTCAAGGCGAAATAGTTGATGCGTTAAAAGATCAAGGCTTTGACAATATAAGCCAAAGTAAAGTATCACGCATGTTAAGTAAATTTGGCGCTGTACGCACGCGTAATGCCAAGCAAGAAATGGTTTACTGCTTACCTGCTGAAATGGGTGTACCTACGGCTAAAAGCCCATTACGCCAATTAGTAATCGACATTATGCACAACGAAATGATGATCATCATTCGTACCAGCCCAGGTGCTGCTCAGCTTATTGCACGTTTATTAGATTCATTAGGTAAAGCAGATGGCGTACTAGGAACTATTGCCGGCGATGACACTATTTTTATCGCTCCTGCTAAAATATCTGAAATAGATGTAACACTTGAACGTGTTCGCATTTTATTTGATACGGTTTAATAGCAAACTAAATTTGTTTTAAAAACCCGACTGAAGGCGCAAAGAAAGCAGAGCCCATATCGGCTTGAGTAAAATCAAGCCAGTGGTCGTAGCAATCCCCTTCCCCTAAACGACTATTAAGTACTTTTTCAAATGCGGTGCCCGTACAAGCGCATGTAATTGATAACATTCCCTGCTCATACACGTCGCCATAAGGCATGCTTTGATTTAATAGTAGCGGTTGTCCGTCTTCGTCTTTTAGCTCACTTCGCGAAGCATGGCTGGTTTCGACCGCTGGAGTAATTAGCGTGTTATCAAGACGCGTACGTCCCATTATTTGCTCTTGCTCACTCAATGATAAATGCTGCCACATAGTTAAATCATGTTTATAACGCTGAACATGAATATAACTCCCCTGATCTTCAAAGCTACCAGGGTTGCTAATTAAAGCCGTAGCGCGCTTTTTTCTTCCATGAGCTGTATCGCCACCATAAATAAAACCGTTAAAATCACGACCATCTAAAAAGCGAAAATTACGAATTTGCTCCACCAGCTCAACATCGGGGGCAAATAATTTTAAAATTTGCAGCGCAAATAAATGGTTAACATCTTCACGGTCAGAGCGAATTTGCACAAATAAATCGCACGGTTGTACGCTCATTTGGTGATCGCTATGGGTTATATTGGGAAAGCTCTGTAATTCGCTTGGAATGTATTCAGGGAGGATATGCGGCCAGTATTGCGCACCAATAGCAACCATACAAGAGAGCATTGATTCTGAAAATTGATCGCTAAACTCTTCTTCTATAGCGCTTACTTGTTTTAACTTTGCGCGAAGTGATTCGTCTTGACCATCAAACACATTAAAAAATAAGTGCAAACCGTGTAAGTTTGCTTCAGCACAAATCCCTGATTGCGCTTGCGCCATTGTTATTCCTTAGTTTTACAGATAAAAACACAGCGAATAACAAATTAATTACGATTCGAAAAAATTCACCGTGTGAGGTTTTATTTTTATTATAACCTGATCATTATTTTCAAATGACTGGCCATATTGTGCTGCAACTTCAATTTCTTGTTCATCAATAACAAGCGAATAAACATACGCCGAACCAATAAAGCGACGACTTATGATTGTAGCTCGCTTGCTGAATTTGTCACTTTGGTTATCTGCCACTAATTCTATTTGATGAGGGCGCACATATATAAGCCCTGCACTTACATTATGCTTACTCTCAACATAAGATTCGACTAAACCAAATGGTGTTTTATATTCAGTTGCGGTTAACACTTCTGCGCTTAAGTATATGCCCTGACCCAGAAACTCTGCAACCTCCTTTGAACATGGAGCTGCAAAAAGCTGCTCAGGCGTGCCTTGTTGCTCAATTTTACCGCGATGCATAATGGCCAGTGTATCTGAAAACGCAAACGCCTCTTCTTTTGAATGTGTAACAAACACAGCAGATACTTGAGTTGCCTTAATAATTCGACGTATATCGGCAATTAATTCAAAGCGTACTTGTGTGTCGATGTTTGAAAAAGGCTCATCAAGGAGTAATAAACTAGGTTTATAAGCTAATGCACGAGCAATCGCTACGCGTTGCTGTTGGCCACCCGATAACTGATGTGGAAACCTGTCAGCACAGCCAATTAAATGTACCAGCTTAAGCATTTCATCAACGCGTTGCTGCTTTTGAGCTTTACTCATTTTACTAAGCCCAAATGCAATATTATTTGCCACCGTTAAATGCGGAAACAACGCATAGTCTTGAAACATCATGCCGATGTTACGGTGCTCAGGCGAGACAAACGATTGCTCATCACTCACTAATTTACCGTCTATAAAAATAGACCCTTGCTTAGCTTCAATTAAACCTGCAATCGCTTTTAACGTGGTCGTTTTGCCGCACCCACTCGCTCCGAGTAGACAAACAATTTCATCTTTACCCACTGTTAAATCTAAATCGTGAATAACCTTTGTACCGTTATAGTGATAGCTCACGCCTTGTAAAATTAAACTACTCATTTAACTACGCTGCTCCATAGAACGATTAATAAAATACAAAGGAATAAACCCAACAATAACAATAAATAATGCCGATATAGAAGCAAGCTCTAACTGCTCGTCACTCACATACTGAAATACATGAGTAGCTAAGCTTTCAAAATTAAACGGCCTGAGCAATAGCGCAGCCGGCAGTTCTTTCATGCACTCAATAAATACCAATAACGCAGCAGTAAGCAATCCTCTTCGCAGTAAAGGTAGGTGCACTAAACGCAGTGTTTGTCCTTGGCTTTTACCCATTGATTGGCTTGCCATATCAAGTGATGGGCTAATACGTAAAAAACTCGACTCAATTGCTCCGTGTGCAATGGCGTAAAACCTAACAATATAAGCAATAATAATAGTAAGAATGCTACCTGTAAGCAGTAAGCCAATATCTAAATTATACGGCTCGAGCGCTGTGTTAATGGTGTTCTCTAATAATGTAAGTGGTAACAAAACCGCAATAGCGAGTACTGTGCCAGGCAACGCATATCCTGTGCTTGCTAAACGCCCAGGAATAAGCGGATACGTTTGCTTTGCCACACGCTGATAAAAAACGACAAAAATACTCAACGTAATCGTTATTAGGCTCACAACCCCAGCCACTTTTAAACTTTGCCAAGCGTAACTAAAAAACTCTACATTCCATGCTTTATCAAAGTAGGTAATGGCGTAATTTATAAGTACTGCAATAGGGATTACAAACGCGATAAATAAAATAAAGCTGCAAAATGCCGTTGCGAGCCAAGCTGACTTTCCTTTTAATACATAGAGAGATTCACTATTTACACTTGATTGGCGCTCAAATACCGCTTGGTTACGACGACTAAAGCGCTCTGCCATTAATGCTAAAAATAACAGTAATAACATCACACCCGATATTTTAGCTGCCGCTGTAAGTGAGTAATAACCAAACCACGTATCGTATACGGCAGTCGTTAATGTACTTACGGCAAAATAACTCACTGTTGCAAAGTCAGCCATGGTTTCCATACTTATAAGCGCAAGAGCCGCCACAATAGCCCCACGAGAGAGTACTAAGCTTACTTTAAAGAAACTTTGCCAAGAAGATAATCCCATTAACTGGCTAGCTTGTACTAATTTGAATGACTGCTCGCGAAGAGCCGTTTTAAAAATCAAAAATAAATACGGATAAAGCACCAAGGCAATCATAACGATGGCCCCGGGTAATGTACGTATATCAAAAAACCAATAGTCATTAGGCGATTGCCAGCCAAACCATTCTCTCAGCGCTATTTGCACCGGGCCCGCATAATCTAATAAATCAGTGTATACATAGGCAATAATATAGGTGGGCATAGCAAGGGGCAGCATAAGTGCCCATTCAAACTGTTTTTTACCCGGGAAACTACAGTAAGCCGTTAGCCACCCAAGTGGCAAAGCTATGGCGCAGCTAAGGACGCAAACACCTAAAACAAGCAATACGGTATTGGTTATGTAATCCCAAAGCACGGTATCCCACAGGTGAGAAAACACCTCAGAGCTACCTTGTAGAGATTCAAAAAGAAGAAAAAACAACGGGGCCGATAGAATTAAGCCAGTCGACCACGCAAAGAGCTGCCATTTAGACAGCTTAAATTTATTAGTCATTAAAGATCGAACTTCACCTCATCAATTAGCTTAAGTGCTAACGGACGATATTTACTAATCTCATCAAGTGGCAAGCTGTCTTCTTTAAAGCTACCCCAAGAGGCAACCAAACTTGATAGTTCAACACCCGACTTAACTGGATACTCCATATTTAATGAGGCATACATGTTTTGTGCTTTGCTGTCGGTCATATATTCTATGAGCTTTAATGCATTTTCAGGGTTTTTAGCATATTTGGTAATAACCGCACCCGATACATTTATGTGTGAGCCACGATTAGTTTGATTCGGAAAGTTAATATTTACGGCTTCAGCCCAACCTTTTTGTTCTTTATCTTCTAGCATTTTACCAAGGTAGTAACTATTACCTAATGCCAAGTTACATAAACCTTCTTTAACGGCTTTAACTTGAGCACGATCGTTACCTTGAGGCTTGCGTGCTAAATTAGCCTTAACACCTTCAAGCCACTCTTTAGTTTGCGCTTCACCATGGTGTGCAATCATAGAAGCCACTAAACCTAAATTATATGGATGTTTGCCAGAGCGCGTACAAATTTGTCCTTTGTATTTAGGGTCTGCTAAATCTTCATAAGTGAGCTTAGGTAACTCACCAACTCGCTCTTTTGATGAATACACATTACGCACTCGCTTAGTAAGCGCAACCCATTGGCCATCACCGTCACGAAAGGCGGCTGGAACATTATTATTTACACTGTCACTTTTTATAGTTTGTGTTAATTTTAAATCTTCTAATTGAATAAGCGCGCTAAAGTTAGAGGTTAATACTAAATCAGCTTTACTGTGCTTGCCTTCGCGTTTAACACGCTCAATTAGCCCTTTTTTAGCAAAAACAACATTGGTTTTTATTCCCGTTTGTTTTGTAAAATCTTCTAAAATTGGCTGAATCAAAAACGGCTGACGAAAAGAATAGATATTAACAACGTCACTTGCAAAGGCTGGTGCCGATGCTGCTAATCCTAAAACAAGTGTAAATACTGTCTTCATTATTTCACCTAAATAATTGTTATTATCATCGAATTCTACCGCGCTCATTCAAAAAGCGCACACTTTAAATAAATGTAAATATGTAAATAACGCCCAAAAAGGAAATGCAGTGTAAGAGATGTCTCACGGATGTGACAGCTAATGAGTAAAAATCAAGATAAAAAACACAAAAAAACAACCTAACAACCTGTATTAATTTAACTTTTACATTATTACTATTGCATAAATACTAATTGAACGTAGTTTTATCCCTATTTTAGTTGCTCTATTGCACTATAATTTACGCATCAACCAAGCAATGACGCTTATTGAGTAAAAGGAAATGGATTGCTTACTCAACCAACCAATGATTAGGTTATCAGGACAACACGGATTTTAGGACAGGCTCAGGATGAGTATCACAACGCAATGTTGTAAAAAGGATAGCGTCAGGAAGATGCAAAAAGGATAACAACACGGCTAAGTTGTTTAACAGGATGTTGAAGGAATAAATGGACAGGCCTTCAAGGCAACACAATGGATTGGTTAAAATAGGGATACACTAGGAAGTGTAATTAAGGATTTGGTAATGGTATTTACCCTACAGGATGTTCAGGAATTTAAGGATACAGGCCCGGACGGTCTACATTACATAGAACTAAAAAGTAATATAGTAATAAACATGGATTAGTGAAAATTGGAGTTGATTAAGTTCAATTGCAGGATGCAGAAAATTAGAAGATTCCGCAAGCGCGCCTAGAGATAGAGCGCGCTTTTCTTTGCCTAAAATTTGGGTGAGTAAAGCACTGAGCAACTATCACTAATCTTTACTGAGTAATATCGCGTCACAGCAAATCAATGCTAAGACCTTAAAATACTTTATTAATATTTTAAATTTCGCTAAGTTTTTTATTAATTGCGCCGATAACTAAATAACGCAAGGATCATAAATACTCAATGGATATGAATTTTAAAACATCTCAAAGTAATACCTTTTTATGTAAAGTATCAGACGCAAGTACAGCAAAACCAATTGGTGTATTTAGTGCCCAAACCCCCAGCGTAAATCCCTATAAAGCTTTATTTAACCCCAAAGGTTATAACTTTTTAAATATGCCAATGAGTGAGTTTAAAAATATACTTAACGAAATTATTCAGTTAGAACGCGATATTTCTATTAGTAAATGGGGGGAAGGTGCTCGTCCTGATGAGTTTAGTTATCAACTTAATAGAATAGCAGACGCAATTGCAACGACTCAATTTAATGGCAAAATAGACATTAACTGCTACTTTTTAAAACGAGTTGAAGAAGCAAAAGAAATGATTGGTGAAGACTGTATCTCGTTTATTCAAGTGCATAATAGTATAAGTCAATTGTATAATACTGTTTTACAATTAACATCTGAAGAAGGCTTCAGAGCAATTCAAAATAAAGCACTTGCTCACTTAAAAAATCAGCAAGCATTTGCTTAACTTCGTAAAATTAACCTTCTAGCGGTCGGCCTTTATTGCGCTTACCCAATAAATACGCATCACGAAACTTAATAAAATGCTGCTCTAATTTTGTCGATGCATCCATTTCGCCCGCAAGTGCTAATACCATAATAGCCACTTCAGCAGTGCCTAGTTGATGCGCATGAGGGGCTACACGTAATCGGTAATCAGATAGTTTATCAGCAGTAACAGAAAGTACAGGCAAGTTATCTAAATAAGGGCTTTTGCGAATCATTTTTTTAGCTTCGCGCCACGTACCATCTAAGAATATAAATAGCGGCTTTTTACCTGATTCAATACTCACTTCTGTAATGGCTCTGCCCTCTTCTACATCTTCAGCAGGAAAGACGACCATAGGCTGATACTGCGAATCATTTATTAAAGCTAAAAGAGCGGGGTTAGGATCTGTTCTATCCCATCTAAAGGCGTGGTTATCTGGCACTATTTCAGCAATTAAACGCCCTGTATTAGAAGGTTTAAAGCTTTCATTATGATACATCAGTAAGCACACAGCGGCCTTACAATCTGCATGCTCAACACCTTTGCAAATACAGTAGTGCTTAGCAATCAGGCATTGTTCACAGCGATCTAATTTACCGCCTCGAGCATTAAACTCTCGACGAGATTCACTTATTTGTTGAGCGCGTAATGCTAAAACTGAGTTTTTCACTGTATTTACCTTCAATTAATTAAGCGCGCATTGTAACGACTTCTTGTTATTTAATCTTATATTTATCTAAGTTAAAAATAGACATAAAAAAACCCAACCGAAGTTGGGTTTTTTAAGCAAATACTAAGAAGTTAAATTACTTCTTTTTAGCTGCTTTTTTGTTTGGTAAATCAGTGATTGAACCTTCAAAAATTTCAGCTGCAAGGCCGATTGATTCATTCAATGTTGGGTGAGCATGAATTGTAAGCGCTAAGTCTTCACCATCAGCACCCATTTCAATACCTAAACCGATTTCGCCAAGCATTTCGCCCGCGTTAATACCGATCATAGCACCACCGATTATACGGCCACTTTCTTTATCAAAGATAAGTTTAGTAGAACCTTCAGTACGAGCAGATGCAATTGCACGACCAGATGCTGCCCACGGGAATACCGCAGTTTCAACTTTTAAGCCTTGCTCTTTTGCTTCTTTCTCAGTAACACCTACCCAAGCGATTTCTGGGTCTGTGTACGCTATTGAAGGAATACATTTAGGGTCGAAGAAATGCTTCTGACCAGAAATAACTTCTGCAGCAACATGACCTTCATGAACCGCTTTATGCGCAAGCATAGGCTGTCCAACTAAGTCACCAATTGCAAAAATATGGCTTACGTTAGTACGTAATTGCTTATCAACATTAATAAAGCCACGCTCATCAACGTTTACGCCCGCTTTTTCAGCATCAAGTAAGTTACCGTTTGGAGTACGGCCAACTGCAACAAGTACTTTGTCGTAACGTACTGGTTCTGCTGGTGCGTTTTTACCTTCAAACGTTACGTATAAGCCATCTTTTTTAGCTTCAACACCAACAACTTTAGTTGAAAGCATTACGTTGAATTTTTTGCTTACGTATTTTTGGTAAATTTTGATAATGTCTTTATCAGCTGCTGGTACTAATTGATCAGCAAATTCTACAACATCAATTGCAGAACCTAGCGCACGGTAAACCGTACCCATTTCAAGACCGATAATACCACCACCAAGTACAAGTAGCTTTTCTGGTACGTCTTTAAGTTCTAGTGCGCCAGTTGAATCAATTACACGGTCATCTTCTGGGATGAAAGGTAAGTTAACTGGTTTAGAACCTGCTGCAATAATCGCGTTATCAAACGTGATAGTTGTAGCGCCGTCTGCGCCTTCAACTACTAAAGTATTGCTGCCAGTGAATTTGCCGTATCCAGATACAACTTTCACTTTACGCATTTTGGCCATGCCTTCTAGTCCACCAGTTAACTGGCCAACTACAGAATCTTTCCAAGTACGAACTTGGTCAAGATCGATTTTTGGTGCGCCAAAAGTAACACCGTGAGATGACATTTCTGCTGCGTCATCAATCACTTTAGCTACGTGTAAAAGTGCTTTAGAAGGAATACAACCAACATTAAGACATACGCCACCTAATGTTTCGCGAGATTCTACTAATGTAACTTCTAAGCCCAAGTCAGCAGCACGGAAAGCCGCAGAATAACCACCAGGACCACCGCCTAGTACAACAACTTGAGTTTTTAATTCGTTGCTCATGCTTTTACCTTAATTGTTTGAACGGGACACTGCCCTAAAATTTAACTGCCATGTTTCTGCAAGGCAGAAAGAGTGAGCAGCGCACAAAGTGATGCAATTCGTACAAAGATTGTATCATTGCAAATGGTAAAAATCCCAGCTAAAAACAACTGGCTGGGATTTGATTCTATTTATTTTATTGCGTATACCAATTTTACTAAACTGGTTACATCACCAACTGGCGAATATCGCTCATGTAACTTGCAAGAGTCACAGTAAAGCGTGCAGCTAAGGCTCCGTCAATAACCCTATGGTCGTATGACATAGACAGCGGAACCATTAGTTTTGGTTCAAACTCTTTGCCATTCCATTTAGGTTTCATTTCAGATTTAGACACACCTAAAATAGCCACTTCTGGTGCATTAACAATCGGCGTAAATGCCGTACCGCCAATACCGCCAAGGCTAGAAATAGTAAAACAACCACCTTGCATATCAGACGATGTAAGCTTGCCGTCACGTGCTTTAACAGATACTTCCATTAATTCGCGTGATAGTTCAATAATGCCTTTTTTATCAACATCTTTAAACACTGGTACAACTAAACCGTTTGGCGTATCAACTGCAACACCAATGTTAATGTACTTTTTAAGGATTAAGCTTTCGCCGTCTGCAGAAAGCGATGAGTTGAATTTTGGAAATTCAGCAAGTGCTTTTGCAGCTGCTTTCATTACAAACACAAGTGGCGTAATTTTAACACCCAGCTTTTTCTTCTCGCTAAGCACATTTTGCTCTTTGCGGAATACTTCAAGGCTTGTGATATCAGCTTCGTCAAACTGTGTAACATGTGGGATTTGCACCCAGTTACGGTGTAAGTTTTTGCCTGATAGCTTTTGAATACGAGACAGCTTTTGCTCTTCAATTTCGCCAAACTTAGCAAAATCTACTTTAGGCCATGGAATAAGACCAAGCTCGCTGCCACCAGCATTACTACCTGCTGACAATTGACCCGACTCAACTTGCTTAACTAAGTTTTTAACATAGTTTTGCACGTCTTCTTTAACTATACGGGCTTTGCGACCAGTGCCTTTAACATTAGCTAGGTTAATACCAAACTCACGCGCTAAACGGCGAACAACAGGTGATGCATGAGCATACGCGCTGTTTTCTGTGAAGCTTTCATTACTTGCTTTTGCTGGTGCCGCTTGAGCCGGTGCCGACTCAGTTTTAGCCGCAGCTGCAGGTGCTGATTTTTCAGCTGGTGCAGGTGCTGCTACTGGCGCGCTGCCTGCAACTTCAAATACAAAAATTAATGAGCCTGTCGATACTTTATCGCCAGCGGCTACTTTAATTTCTTTAACTGTACCTGCAAATGGAGCTGGTACTTCCATTGCAGCTTTGTCGCCTTCAACGTTTAAGATTGATTGATCTTCTTCAACCGTATCGCCAACTGCAACCATAATTTCAGTTACTTCAACTTCATCGCCACCAATATCAGGTACATTCACTTCTTTAGTACTTGGTGCTGCGTTTGCTGTTGAGCTAGCTGCTGGCGCTTCTACAGGAGCCGACTCTTTAGCCGGTGCTGCAGATTCACTTCCTGCTACTTCAAAAACAAACACTAATGAGCCAGTTTTAACTGTATCGCCAGCGGCTACTTTAATTTCTTTAACTGTACCGGCAAATGGAGCAGGTACTTCCATTGCAGCTTTGTCGCCTTCAACGTTTAAGATAGATTGCTCTTCTTCAACGGTGTCGCCAACAGCAACCATGATTTCAGTTACTTCAACTTCATCATCGCCAATATCTGGTACGGTTACTTCTTTAGTTGAAGAACCTGTAGAAGCAGCAGGTGCTGCCTCTTCAGATTTAGCTGGAGCAGCGGCTGATGTATCTTCTTCATCAGTGCTTTCACTCTCGCCTTCAAACAAAAATACTAAAGAGCCTGTTGTAACGGTGTCGCCAACGTTTACTTTAATCTCTTTCACTGTACCCGCTTGCGAAGCAGGTATTTCCATTGATGCTTTGTCGCCTTCAACATTTAATAATGATTGATCAACATCTACTTTGTCGCCAACGCTTACTAATATTTCGGTTACTTCTACTTCGTCGTCACCAATATCAGGTACTTTAATTTCAATACTCATTGCAAACCTCTTATGCGTACAGTGGGTTAAGTTTGTTAGTGTCGATGTTGAACTTTTTAAGTGCTTCAACAACTACTGACTTCTCAACTTCACCGCGTTTAGCAAGTTCAGATAACGTAGCAACAACAACGTAGCCCGCGTTAACTTCAAAGTGACGACGTAGGTTTTCACGGCTATCAGAACGGCCGTAACCATCTGTGCCTAACACTTTGTAGTTGCTGCTTGGAATGAATGAACGCGCTTGTTCTGCGTAGTTTTTCATGTAATCCGTTGCTGCAACAGTCACAGAGTCGTTTAACACGCTTGTGATGAATGCTGTTTTTTGCTCGCCTTCAGGGTTAAGCATGTTGAAACGTTCAACATCTTGACCTTCACGCGTTAATTCGTTGAAAGACGTTACAGAGAACACGTCAGACGCAATGCCATACTCTTCACTTAGAATCGCAGCTGCTTTACGTACTTCAGTCATAATAGTACCTGAGCTTAATAGCTGTACGTTGGCTTTTTTACCTTCGTAACTTTCAAGCTTGTAAATACCTTTACGAATACCTTCTTCAGCGCCTTCTGGCATAGCTGGCTGATGGTAGTTCTCGTTCATAAGCGTTAGGTAGTAGTAAATATTTTCTTGGTCATCACCGTACATACGACGAATACCGTCTTGTACAATAACCGCTACTTCAAACGCGTAAGTTGGGTCATATGAAATACAGTTAGGAACGGTATTAGCAAGAATATGACTGTGACCATCTTCATGTTGTAAGCCTTCACCATTTAGCGTTGTACGACCCGCAGTAGCACCTAATAAGAAACCACGTGCTTGTTGATCGCCCGCCATCCATGCCATGTCACCAACGCGTTGGAAACCAAACATAGAGTAGTAAATGTAGAATGGGATCATTGGTAAATCGTTAGTGCTGTATGAAGTTGCAGCAGCAACCCAAGACGACATTGCACCTAACTCATTAATACCTTCTTGGAGCACTTGCCCTGATACAGTTTCTTTATAGTAAGAAACAATATCACGATCCTGTGGCGTATAGTTTTGGCCATGCGGATTGTAAATACCGATTTGACGGAATAAACCTTCCATACCAAATGTACGCGCTTCATCGGCAATAATTGGTACGATGTTTTTACCAATGCCTTTATCTTTTAATAAGATATTAAGTGCACGAACAAAGCCCATAGTGGTAGAAATATCACGTTTTTGCTCTTCAAGTAGCGGCTTAAATGCCTCTACTTCTGGCAACGCTAATTTTTCACTAAAACGTGGTATACGCTTAGGTGTATAACCTTTAAGTTCATCACGACGAGCATGTAGGTATTTATACTCAGGTGAACCTTCTTCAAGCTCTAGGTAAGGAAGTTCTTTTAACTGTTCTTCAGATACTAAATCGTCAAGACCAAGGCGTGAACGTAAATGTGCAACATGCGACATGTCCATTTTTTTCACTTGGTGCGCAATATTTTTACCTTCAGCTGCTTCACCCATGCCGTAACCTTTTACAGTTTTAGCTAGAATTACAGTTGGACGGCCTTTAGTGTCTTCTGCTTTTTTAAATGCAGCAAATAGTTTTGATGACTCATGACCACCACGCTTAAGCGCGAAAATTTCATCATCTGTCATGTCAGCAACAAGTGCTGCTGTTTCAGGGTAACGACCAAAGAAGTTTTCACGTACGTACGCGCCATCTTTAGCTTTATATGTTTGGTAATCGCCATCAACAGTTTCGTTCATTAACTGTAGTAACTTACCCGTTGTGTCTTTAGCTAGAAGAATATCCCAACCGCTGCCCCACACTAGTTTAATTACGTTCCAGCCAGCGCCTTTAAACAAGCCTTCTAGCTCTTGAATAATTTTACCGTTACCCATAACTGGGCCGTCTAAACGCTGTAAGTTACAGTTAACTAAGTAACAAAGGTTATCTAGTTTTTCACGTGCAGCAAAAGAGATTGCACCACGTGATTCTGGCTCATCCATTTCACCGTCACCTAAAAACGCATATACACGTTGGTTTTTAGTGTCTTTTAAGCCACGACCATCTAAGTATTTTAAGAAGCGTGCTTGATAAATTGATGAAATAGGACCTAAGCCCATTGATACCGTAGGGAACTGCCAAAATTCAGGCATTAACTTAGGATGTGGGTACGATGGTAAGCCTTCACCATCAACTTCTTGGCGGAAGTTATCTAGCTGTGCAGCCGATAAACGACCTTCAACAAACGCACGTGCATAAATACCAGGAGAAATATGACCTTGGTAATAAACTAAGTCACCACCGTCTACATCATTTGGCGCTTTAAAGAAGTGGTTAAAACACACTTCATAAAATGCAGCAGATGATTGGTAAGACGCCATATGGCCGCCTAAGTCGAGATCTTTTTTAGATGCACGTAGAACGATCATAATCGCGTTCCAACGTATAATTGAACGAATACGACGCTCAAGATTTACATCACCCGGGTAAGCAGGTTCTTGATCTACAGGAATAGTATTAACGTAGTTCGTGGTAATACCCGTTGGCATATCAACGCCATCTAAACGGGCTTGCTCTAATACTTGCTCAAGTAAAAACTGAGCTCGTTCAACACCTTCTTCGCGCACAACTGATTCAAGAGCTTGTAACCACTCTTGTGTTTCTAGCGCGTCTACGTCAATTTTATTGACTTCAGACATATGGAGGTTTCCTTATGTTTAAAATACGAATATTGTTAATTTAATATCACAGCTACTTAATTTGTGTGTTCAAAGTAGTTATGTACTAACTTAATTTTGTTTAGTGCGTCTTAAACTACGTTCAATTCGCGAATGTTCTTTGCCTGCTTCAAGTAGTGCTTCTTCAATAAACGCTAAGTGCGCATTACTTGCTAAACGGGCTTGTTCTGGATTACCGTCAATAACGGCATCCATTAATAAACGCCTGTGCTCGGCTAACTGACTGCTAATATCTGACTTTTTTAATAAAACAGTTAAATTTTGCAATACATTTTGCTCAAGCAGCGCTTTCATGCCTCTTACTAAATGCAGTAAAACCACATTATGCGAGGCTTCTGCCACGCTAAAGTGAAATGCATTAATTGCTTTTGCTTTTTGCTGTAAATCATCATTAACGAGGGCAATTTTATCAAAGCTTTCTTTCACTTTACTAAAATCGTTGCTGGTTCCGCGTAGTGCCGCGTAGTAAGCAGCAATCCCTTCTAATGCATGACGAAATTCAAGTAAATCAAACTGCGACTCAGGGTGTTTACTAATCAAATCAAAAAGTGGATCAGTAAGCCCTTCTTCGAGCTGATTTTTTACAAACGTGCCGCCACCTTGGCGACGCGTAACTAAACCTTTCGCTTCTAATTTTTGAATTGCCTCACGCAGTGACGGGCGAGACACTTCAAATTGCTTTGCTAGTTCACGCTCTGGTGGCAACTTTTCACCTGGTGCTAACGAGCCTTCAAGAATCATATTCTCGAGTTGCTGTAAAATAACATCAGATAACTTTGCTGCTTTGATCTTTAAAGACATGAATCAACGTCCGCGTTGTATAAATACCAAGAGCCCATAAAGCGGGGCTTTGAGTAGTATGATTTACCCAAAAGGTAAATTGGTCATACCAAAAATTTTCAATACGGTATCAAAAACCTTATTAGCTGTCAATTTACAGGTAATTTGAGCAATTAAAGTAGCGTAACGCATTTTGAACGAAGATTAAACAATGCGCAATTTACAAAAACTGTTATAACGTTAATAGGATGAAAACAATTGGTCTGACCAGAAAAATAGAGTGTTAACTCTAGTTGAATTTATTAAAAAAATTAACAACAGGATAAAAGTAAACCACAATGCGCGATATAAAACTGCGACTACGCAATATCGTAGCAGCGGGTTTACCCCGCGACCATTAGCCTAGCAATCAACTAAACGTAAAACACAATGCGCGATGTAAAATCGCGACTACGCAATATCGTAGCAGCGGGTTTACACCGCGACTATTGTGCAAGCAATTACCTAAACGTAAAACACAATGCGCGATGTAAAATCGCGACTACGCAATATCGTAGCAGCGGGTTTGCCCCGCGACATTTAGCAACTAATCTCCCAACCGAGAAACACAATGCGCCATATAAAATCGCGACTACACAATATCGTAGCAGCGGGTTTATCCCGCGACATTTAGCAACTAATCTCCCAACCGAGAAACACAATGCGCCATATAAAATCGCGACTACGCAAATTTATAAAAATTGCATATGCTTTAAATTCGTGGGTCTGTGATTGCTAAAATACAGGTATGTTATGCATCGTTCATATTTATTACGAAAGGGAAGAGTATCAAAAGCAAACCACTATTATGCTATAACACTGGTTTGTCATGAGCGAAATAACCTACTAACAAGCTTAATAATTAATAGAGCTATTATCAATGAAATGAGGAAATTAGAAAGAGAGCAACAGATTAAATCAAATACTTTCGTGATAATGCCAAACCATATTCATTGGTTACTACAATTATCCGATAGCGCAACATTAAGCGAGGTAATTAGAAGCTTCAAAGGACGCTCAGCCACGGTGTATAGACAATTTGGCAGACAAAAGCTTTGGCAAAAAGGGTTTTATGATCACTTAATAAGAAATACCGAAGACTTAAATAGATGCGCTAGATACATAGTCGCAAACCCTTTGCGTGCAAATTTAATAGAAAATATTGCAGACTACCCATATTGGGATAGTATTTATCTAAACTCGTAGCAGCGGGTTTATCCCGCGACATTTAGCAACTAATCTCCTAACTAAAAAAAACACAATGCGCGATGTAAAATCGCGACTACACAATATCGTAGCAGCGGGTTTACCCCGCGACATTTGGCAACTAATCTCCTAACCAAAAAACACGATGCGCGATATAAAATCGCGACTACGCAATCGTAGCAATGGGTTTACCCCGCGACATTTGGCAACTAATCGCCCAACCGAAAACACAATGCGCGATATAAAATCGCGACTACGATAGTCCGCCAAATAATGTAAGTAGCGCTATAAGTACTAAATAAAATAATACATTGCGCTTAACAAGCTTAATCATACAAGTGGCTTCGTAGGTACAGCCGTAATAACGCTTTTCAACTTGCTCTGCAGCCAGCGCAGTACATGTTACTACTTCTCGGTTTGGAGATTTAAAGTTAAGTACGTAACGTAACCAACAGCTCGTGCCTTTATTAAAGTTACCTATTACTAAATAACCAAAGCTTGTAATACGTGCAGGTAACCAGTCGAGCCAAAACAATAGTTTATGTATAAGTTTAAAACGCTTAGCAAATATTACTTTATGATCTTCTCGTACTAAATCAGCTAAAGTACGTACCAGTGCATATAAAACCGCACCTGGAGCACCTAAAACAACAAACCAAAAAATAACCGCACAGTAAAATCTAAAGTTAACCCAAGCCAATGTTTGCCCAAAGGTTTCACCACCATCGATGTCATCAGTACGCTTTTGACCTATTTGCAACGCATATAAAGATGCAGCAGTACCGTCATCTCGCGTTAACGCATTTAAGTACGACTTATATAAAGCACGCTGCTTAGCACAACCAAAGCAAACCAAAAGCACCGCGATATTAATGCCCAGCTGCCACAATACAAAATCTGACAAACAATAAATTAGTGCCACCGCAATCACTGGGAGTAAAAGCCAAATTAAAAAGCCCGGTGCTGAGCTAAATAAGCCCTTATCACCAAGTAATTTATTAGAGCGATTTAAATAACCATTTGTGTAATAGCTTATCTGCCAGTAATTAGACCGAGCCCCTAAACGCTCCAGAATTAATGCAATTATTATAGAAACTAAAATCATGGGAATAACTCTCTTAACTTAGTTGTTCAAGCATATTAAAAAACAATGGCCAATTAAAGCTACTGCCAGGATCGGTTTTACGTCCCGGGGCAATATCGCAATGCCCAACAATACGCGAAGGGGTAATTTTTGGATAGCGTTGTATTATAGATTTACTAAGTGTAGCTAATACTTCGTATTGCGCTAAAGAGTATGGCGTGGTGTCGGTACCTTCAAGCTCAATGCCAATGCTAAAGTTATTACAAGCAGATACGCCCTCAAACTCAGATTGCCCGGCATGCCAAGCACGTTTTTCAAAAGGCACGTATTGTATAACCTCACCGGTGCGCTTTATAAAGCAATGGGCCGACACACGTAAATTTTTTAAGTCACTAAAACTCGAGTGAGCATTGCAGTCAATGCTACCCATAAATAACTCATCAACGAAAGGTGTACCAAACTGCCCTGCTGGCAATGATATATTGTGAATCACCAATAAAGAAATATCAGCCTCATCAGGGCGCTCATCAAAATGCGAACAAGGCCGCTGCGCTACCGTACTTAAAACACCGTTTAAATCTATTTTCATGATACGTTTATTATATAAATATCAAGATATACATAGCACTGATGCTAAAGGATTTATTAAAACAATGATAGTGACAAACAGGTATAAAACCCTACCTGCAAATAATTCAAACCCACACGTAGGTACTAATTTACGTCTGCTCATGTAACGTAAATTTTGAAATTAAAAGCGAGGTATAAAACCTCATCTACAGATAATACAAATCCACACGTAGATACGAATTTACTTCAAGCGCTTATCTTTATATTGGCGAAAAGGCAATCGCTTCTCTTTCTTTTATAAACATAGTAAAATTTGCTTAATTTATTAACGCTTATGAGCATTCCATGTCTATTTCGCACACTCTTATTACTCAGCTTGTTACTCTTGCACTTGACGAAGATTTAAATTATCAAACAGCACAAGAAGGCGATATTACCGCGCAATTGATCCCTCAAAATGAGCAAGCAAACGCCAAAGTAATCACCCGCGAAGACTGTATTTTTTGCGGAAAAGACATCATCCTTGAAGTATTTAAACAAGTAGACCCAAGCGTTAAGGTTAATGTACTTATTAATGATGGCGACGCAGTTAAAGCAAACAGCACATTATTTACAGCCACTGGTTCAGCGCGTTCAATATTAACTGCCGAGCGTACTGCACTTAACTTTGTACAAACGTTATCGGGTACAGCCACTACTACAGCACATTATGTAAAAGAACTAAGCGGCACAACAACGCAACTACTCGATACACGCAAAACCATACCAGGCCTTAGAGCACTTCAAAAATACGCAGTAAAATGTGGCGGCGGTGCAAATCATCGTATTGGTTTATTTGACGCATTTTTAATTAAAGAAAATCATATAGCGGCTTGTGGCACAATAAACAAAGCCGTTGCTCAAGCTAAACAAAATCACCCAAACAAACCTGTCGAAGTAGAAGTAGAGTCCCTCCCAGAACTTAAGCAAGCAATTGAAGCTGGCGCCGACATAATTATGCTAGACAACTTTAGCGTAGAGCAAATTAAGCAAGCTGTAATTTTAACCAATAAGCGCGCAAAACTAGAGGTTTCAGGCAATATGACCCTAGAAACGCTCAAAACTTATTCACAAGCAGGTGTCGATTTTATATCAAGCGGGGCATTAACAAAAAACTTACAATCAATCGATTTATCGATGCGTTTTGAACAATTTTAAAGCAATAATGGGTAATTAATACCGCTAATTAATTGACAAGTTAAGTAAAAAAGCATTAAATAGCCCAAAAGGCTTACTTTGTAACAAATTGTTAAATAAAATCGCTTTTTTATAAGAAGATACGTGCTAAATACTAAAATAAAATGGTAGACTAATTCTGTTGTACTATTTTATTTAAAAAGGTAGTCATAAATAACTAGTACCTTTAGTTTTTAAAGACATAATTAAAAACTAAAGCAACTAAACTACTTACTTTATGCCTATACTATTTGTTGCTACAACATGTAGTGCATTTAGTAAACTTTTATAATTAGTACTAAACATAATGAATTCACATTCGGCTTTTGTGTTTCATACTCTAAAGCTAAAGTGTAATAAAATTAATTTTAAGTAAAACTGTAAAGTAAATCAGTTAAATTAAGTGAGGCATTTTGCCGCTTAAGTGATTTAAGTTACAAAAATCTATCCTTTAGGAGAGGAAACATGAAAACAATGACTCAAAAACAACAGGGTTTCACCCTAATCGAATTAATGATTGTTGTAGCAATCATCGGTATTCTTGCAGCGGTAGCATTGCCTGCTTACCAAGATTACACGAAACGCGCACATGTGAGTGAAGGCATGAGCTTAGCCGCAGGAGCTAAAGCAGCAGTAACTGAGACTTACGCTTCAACAGGAACGTTTCCAGCTGATAACGCAGCTGCAGGAATTGATGCTGCTACTAGTATAAAAGGTAATGCTGTAGACTCGGTTACGATTGCTGCAGGTGTAATTACAGTTGATTTTGATGATATAAAGGTCGGCGCTGGTACTCTTATATTAACACCAAAAGATGCTGGTGGTTCAGTAACATGGGCATGTACTGGTGGTGCAAGCATAGAAGCTAAGCTTTTACCTGCCAACTGCAGATAATCAATTGCTAAAATACTAAAGGCTAAGTAGTTTTTACTTGGCCTTTTACTTATTATCAGCTACGAGCTTACTCAATGGAACATAAAAAAAATGAAAAAGGATTAGATACGTTTATATGGGTTGGAGTTAGCGCTAGGGGAAAACGCTTAGAAGGCGAATTAACCGGCTCGAGTATTGCTTTAGTTAAAGCTCAACTTAGAAAACAAGGTATTACCCCTTCTAAAGTGAAACGTAAGCCAAAACCTCTATTTGGTATTCAAAACGTTCAAAAAATTACCCCCAAAGATATCGCTTTAGTCACAAGACAAATAGCGACCATGCTTATGGCGGGTGTGCCACTTATTCAAGCGATCGAAATGATTGGCTCAGGCTCCACCAACAAAAGTGTTGCTAAGCTAATGGGGGATATTGGCGATGAAGTTAAAGCAGGTCAGCCGCTTAACCAAGCACTAAGAAAACACCCTCGTTATTTTGATGATTTGTATTGTGATTTAGTGGCATCGGGTGAGCAGTCGGGTGCGCTTGATAAAATTTTCGACCGTGTTGCCCTTTATAAAGAAAAGTCTGAAGCCTTAAAAGCAAAAATTAAAAAAGCCATGTTTTACCCTATCGCGGTTTTAGTTGTGGCTCTTATAGTTACCTCAATATTGTTAATATTTGTGGTGCCACAGTTTCAAGATATTTTTAATGGCTTTGGTGCACAACTACCTGCCTTTACCTTATTTGTTATTGGTATATCTGAATTTATGCAAGAATATTGGTGGGTGATTTTAATAGCCATTGTCGGTTTTGGTTATGCTTTTAAAGAAGCCAAACTCAGAAGTTTAAAGCTCAGAGATGCAACAGATAGAGCCACATTAAAACTTCCTGTAATTGGAATGATTTTAAATAAAGCTGCTGTTGCACGATATGCTCGTACGCTTTCGACCACTTTTGCTGCTGGTGTGCCGCTGGTTGATGCGCTTGACTCTGCCGCTGGGGCTTCAGGTAATGCTGTTTATCGTTATGCCATTTTAGACATAAAAGCCGAGGTTAGCTCTGGTAATCAGATGAACTGGGCAATGCGTAACTCAAAAATATTCCCTGATATGGTAATACAAATGGTCGCTATTGGTGAAGAATCTGGCTCACTAGACGGCATGCTCGCAAAAGTAGCGACTATTTACGAGCAAGAAGTTGATGATGCTGTTGATGGCCTTTCAAGCCTACTTGAGCCACTTATTATGGCCGTACTAGGTGTACTTGTTGGTGGCTTGATTGTTGCGATGTACTTACCTATTTTCCAATTGGGTTCAGTTATTTAATACCTTTAAAAATATAAACACCTATTTAAAAACACACGTAGTCGCGATTTTACATCGCGCAATAATTGTAACAATCACGCAGTAATAGCAACCGTCGCGGGGTAAACACGCGGCTAAGCTACCTTGGTATAAACCGCGTAGTCGCGATTTTATATCGCGTTTTTAATTACGATTTTACATCGCGCAATAATGGTAACAGTCGCGGGGTAAACCCGCTGCTACGGTGCCGTGGTATAAACCGCGTAGTCGCGATTTTACATCGCGCTGTTAATTGGTATTATTAAAAAATTTTAGTTTTAGGTAAACAAATGCAAAGTATTATTGAAGTAATGCAAAGCCAATTGTGGTTTTATTTAACCACTATTGGCTTAATTAGTTTATGTATTGGTAGTTTTTTAAATGTGGTTATTTATCGCTTACCACTGATGATGCAACGTGAGTGGCAAAGCGAATGCCGTATATTGCTAGATGATGAGCTTACAGCCAATAAATCTAAACAAGCCAATATCAACGAGCCTTTTAACTTAGTAAAACCCAATTCTACCTGCCCTAAATGTAAAACAGCCATAAAGCCTTGGCAGAATATCCCTATAATTAGTTGGTTAATACTTAAAGGTAAATGCGCGAGTTGCAGTAACCCTATTTCTGCTCGCTACCCTGCTGTAGAGCTAATTACTGCCCTATTAAGTTTAATTGTTGCCTATAGCTTTGGTGCGACCGAGCAAGCCCTTTTATATATTTTTGTAACGTGGATTTTAGTCGCACTGACCTTTATTGATATTGACCATATGTTACTGCCAGATCAACTTACACTTCCGCTTGTATGGCTTGCACTTATTGCCTCGGTAATGGGTTACACAATTACACCAACCGATGCCATTATTGGCGCAGCTTGCGGTTATTTAAGCTTATGGAGTGTGTTTTGGTTATTTAAGTTACTAACCGGAAAAGAAGGCATGGGCTATGGCGATTTTAAATTGCTCGCTGTATTTGGTGCTTTGCTTGGCTGGCAGTCATTACTTACAATTATTCTGCTTTCGAGCGTAGTAGGTGCCATAATAGGTATTGCACTGTTGAGTATTCAAGGTAAAGACAAAGCGACTCCTATCCCTTTTGGGCCTTATTTAGCGATAGCTGGCTGGATTGCAATGCTTTGGGGCAACCAAATTCAAGGCACTTATTTTAATTTAATTGGTTATTAAAATGAGTGAGCAAATTACTAAAGTAAACAGCTGGGTATTAGGTTTAACAGGCGGTATTGGCTGTGGTAAAACGGCCATCAGTAACATGTTTGAAGAGCTTGGTATTACAATAGTTGATGCCGATATAATTGCGCGTGAAGTAGTACTCCCAAATAGCAAAGGGCTAAAAGCGATTACAGCCCACTTTGGCAAAGATATTTTATTGCCTGATGGCACATTAAATAGAACAGAGCTTCGCGCAAAAATATTTACTAACAACAATGACAAAGAATGGCTTAATGCGTTGCTGCACCCTCTTATTCGGATAAAAATACTAAACGATTTAAATAGTGCAACTAGCCCTTATGTTGTTTTAGTAGCGCCTTTATTATTTGAAAACAACCTTGATAAATATTGCGACCATACCTTACTTATTGACGTACCAAGCTGTGTACAAATAGCGCGTACAGCAAAACGTGACAACACAAGTCGTGAGCAAGTTAAAAGTATTATTGCCTCGCAAATGTCACGTGCCGATAAACAGCAAAAAGCAGATGATATTTTAAATAACGACCGAAGTTTAAACCTAGTGCATATAGAACTTGTTTATCTTCATAAAAAGTACCTACAATATGCATTACAGAACAAAACTAACTCACATTAACACTGTCCTAACTCACACAAACTCGTATTTTAGTTAGTAAAATCACAACAAAGAATGAAAGGTGATGTAATCACCTTCTTTTTTCTGATAAATTGCTTACTATTGAAGGAATAAAACAGGTGCGCAATGAATATTAACTCACCGTTATTGAGAAAATTTATAACCCTTGGCCGCATTGATGCCGACACGGTTAAAAACAAACAAAATGAATTTGCCTCAACAGCTGAGCTTATTTCTAAATGTGGAAAAATCGATAGTAAAGATTTAGCTGAACAATGTATTGATTTGTTTCGCGTACCTTATTTTGATTTAAAAGATTTTGATCCTACAAAAATCCCGGCCGATCTTGTAAAAGAAAAGCTTATTCGCAAGCATCACATTTTGCCGCTTGTTCAAAAAGATCGAAAAGTTTATATAGCAGCATCAGACCCAACAGATTATGGCGCATTCGAAAACTTTGAGTTTAGTACCGGTCTTTCATGCGAAATTGTTGTTGTTGATTATATTCAACTCGATGCCAAAATCGAGCAATTACTAGATGCCACTGGCAGCCTAAATTTAACCGATGACGAGTTTCAGAAATTTGCTGATTTAGACTCAGAAAGCCAAAGAGATACAGCACCACAAGATGACGATAAAGATGATGCGCCTATCATCGTTTACATTAATAAAATTTTAATGGATGCCATTAAAAAAGGCGCCTCTGATTTACACTTTGAACCGTATGAACACAAGTACCGTATTCGCTTTCGTATTGATGGCATTTTGCATGAAGTGGCAAGTCCACCTAATACATTAGCAACCAAGCTTTCTGCGCGTATTAAGGTTATGTCGCGACTCGATATTGCCGAAAAACGCAAACCACAAGATGGTCGTATAAAACTAAAAATTACTGAACGCAAAAGTATCGACTTTCGTGTAAGTACCATGCCTACCTTGTGGGGCGAAAAAATAGTAATGCGTATCCTTGATTCATCAAGCGCTATGTTAGGTATTGATGTATTAGGCTATGAGCCTGAGCAGAAAAAGCTCTATATGGATGCACTTGCCCAGCCTCAAGGGATGATATTGGTAACAGGGCCAACGGGTTCTGGTAAAACCGTATCGCTATACACAGGTTTAAATATATTAAACCAGCCAGAGCGTAATATTAGTACTGCGGAAGATCCGGTTGAGATTAACCTTGAAGGTGTAAACCAGGTACAAATTAATATTAAAGCCGATATGACTTTTGCCAACGCACTGCGTGCATTTTTACGTCAAGATCCTGATGTAGTTATGGTAGGTGAAATACGTGACCTTGAGACTGCTGAAATATCAATAAAAGCAGCGCAAACAGGTCACTTAGTTTTATCAACACTCCATACAAACTCAGCGCCGGAAACAATCACCCGTTTATTAAATATGGGTGTGCCAGCTTATAACGTAGCAAGTTCGATCAGCTTAATTATAGCCCAGCGTTTAGCACGTCGTTTGTGCCCCAAGTGTAAAACGCCGGAACAACTTCCGAGTGAAGAACTGACTCGCCAGGGGTTTAGTGCCGATCAAATTGAAGAAATGACATTATATACGCCTAAAGGGTGTGATAGCTGTACCGATGGTTATAAAGGCCGAGTGGGTATTTACGAAGTAATGCAAATTACTCCTGAAATAGCCCAAATTATTATGCGCGGTGGTAACTCGCTTGAAATAGCTGACGTTTCACTTAAAGCCGGATTTAATAATTTACGTTTATCGGGTTTACGCAAAGCAGCCGATGGTCTTACATCCCTTGGTGAAATTAACCGCGTGACTAATTTTTAAAGGTCCATAGTAAAAGTGACAAGGTTCTGAACACTAAATTCAGAGCCTTACTTATACCTAGAGACTCATATCTAAGTAATGTAAAATGCAGAAAAAGATTGTAAAGAGTAAATTATGCCTACTATTGTAAACTGCCCAACCTGTAAAACTAAAGTTGAATGGTCAGAGCAAAGCCCATTTCGTCCTTTTTGCTCAAAACGCTGTCAGCTAATTGATTTAGGTGAATGGTCGTTTGAAAATAATAAAATTTCTGCACCAATCACGTCCGCAGAAGAGTTTAGCCAAGACATGATTGAAGATATTGAAGCTATGCTGGCTAAAAATGAAGATGACTTTTTTAAGTAAACGCTGAATTTTTCATTTAAAAGCACAAAAGCCAGCGCGATGCTGGCTTTTTAGTGTTCAATATAATTGAACGATTAGTCTTTTTGCTTACGATGCTTTTTATTCATACGCTTTTGCATTTTAGCAAACTTCTCTTTTTGCTCAGCGTTAAGAACTTGCATTACTTGGTGCTGCGTTTTTAGTTTAATTAAACCAAATTGCTCACCTTTTTCGCGGCGTTCGTTTAATAGCTCTTTAGCTGCATTTTCGTCAAATGTTGCCGCCGAAAGTAACGCATCCATTTTTGTTTTGTGCGCTTCACGCATTGCTTTACGGGCTTCTTTATCGTCGCCACGCAGTGCTTTCATTTGTGTTTTTTGCGCTTCAAAAATAGCCTTTAGCTTAGTTTGCTGCTCATCTGTTAGGTTTAATTTTTCAACGCCGCGCTCAGAAAGTAAAAAACGAGCTTGAGAATGGCCTTGCTTATGTCCGTCGCCTTTAGCTAACACGCTACCAGCACCAAGCGTTGCTGTTGCTAAGCCACAGATAAGTACTAATTTTGAAAGTGTGTTTACTTTAGTCATAATCATTACCTTAATATTGGGTTGGTTGTGGCTAACATACCCAATCAACCGCAAGAAACGAGTTTCAGTTGGAATTAAAAACTATTTAGGCAAGGCATTGATTGTAACCAATGGTTGCTCCCTTGTTAAAATCTATAACGCAGAATAAATCGTTTTAAAACCAACCCTTTGGGCGTTTCACAGCAACTAGCTCTCGGTGTTGTGACTTTTTAAAAGGGAATGCCATTCTTGCAAAGTCACGCCTTGATAGCCAGCTGCTGTGAAACGCTGAATTCTGTATCTTGAGGCTGACTGGGTATACGCCAGTGAGTTAACTATACCTAACTCAACGCAAAGTAACGCAAAGCAGTGTAAAGGTTGTGTAAAGATTCACCTTTGCACTATTTAGCGGGTAAAATAACGCTATAAACAACTCTAAGGGTTTGTAAATGAAACTATTAATGATTGATGACGATACGGGCCTTTGTGAGCTATTAAGTGAATATTTAACTGCTCAAGGCTTTGAAATACAAAGCGTACACGACGGTGAGCAAGGCCTTAAACTAGCACAAGCAAACGACTACGCACTTATACTGCTTGATGTAATGCTACCAACGCTTGATGGTTTTGAAGTACTCAAACAGCTTAGGCAAACAAAGCTCACCCCTGTAATAATGCTTACTGCAAAAGGTGAAGACTTTGACCGTATTTTTGGTTTAGAGCTAGGCGCTGACGATTATATTCCAAAGCCTTTTAATCATCGTGAATTACTTGCCCGCGTAAAAGCGATAACTCGCCGTATAGAGCACATTAATAGCTTAAATGTAGCTACAACGAGTAAGTTACTCGTTAATGGCATTACTGTTAACCTTGCTGCGCGCGAGGCTTCAATAGACGGCTCTACACTAACGCTTACTGGTACAGAGTACGAAATACTCACGCTATTGTGTAAAAATGCAGGTGAAGTGGTTAGTAAAGAGCAAATTAGTGAAGAAGTACTAGGTAGGCGTTTAGCTTCTTTCGATCGCTCTATCGATATGCATGTAAGTAATATCCGCAAAAAAATAGCAGAGCATATTCCAGGTGAGCGAATTAAAACAATGAGAGGTACGGGTTATGTCTTTATCCAAGGCGAATAAAAGCACTTACTTTGCTTGGTTAAAACACCCTGGGCACTACCTGTTTTTTAAAATATTTATTTGGTTTTGGTTAACTATAATCGGCACCGTTGCAGCGCTTATATTTTTAAGTAACATTACCGCTATTAACGCGGTAACTAACAAGCCGCTTTATGGCCCTATGAAAAAAAACTTAATATATACCGCCAAAAGTATTGAGCGCACTGTTATTAAACATAAGCGCAGCCTAAGCGATGTATTAGTACACCCTCGCCTATCAAAGCGTAAACTTTTATACTTAAGCGCAGCTCAAAGCGAAGACTCCCTTAGTAGTAAAGAGGTGCCAGAGAGCATCGACTTAAGTTTATTAAACTTTACTCAAAATATGTCACCACAAATTATTTTTACTGAAAAATATCAAGCCTTCGGCCCTGTTAACATAAACGTGCCTGAAGGGAGTTTTTATCTTTATGAAATAGATATTAACCATCAACCGCCGCTATTAATGCGCTTTAAGCTTATGCCTAATTGGATGAAAATAGTCATCGCAATTGTTGCCTCTCTTATTTTAAGCTTTGTATTTAGCCGTAACTTAATAGCCCCTATAAATAGTCTTAAAAAAGCAGCTATTAAACTATCAGCGGGCAACCTAAGCGCAAGAGCCGACATTTCTGTAAACCGAAAAGATGAGCTGGGAATACTTGGGCGAGACTTTAACAGCATGGCCAATCAGCTAGAGCTTTTAATTAGTTCACAAAAACGCTTATTAGCCGACATATCACATGAGTTACGCTCGCCCCTTACGCGTTTAAAAATGGCTACCGGTCTTGCGCAAATGCAAGCTAACGACGCTAGCCAATCCTATTTATTACGCATAGAAAAAGAAGCAAACCAACTTGATAAGATGATTGCCGACGTGCTGCAAGTTTCTCGCTTAGAAGCAAAAAGCCAAGCGCTTTCACTGCAAAAACAATCATTACAAATAATTGTAGATCACGTTATTAACGATGCGCAGTTTGAAGCAAAACAAAATAATAAGCAGCTAAATATAGTGGGCACTGTAGACGTAAATATTAATTGCGACGAAGGCCTTATTGCCAGCGCACTTGAAAACCTATTACGCAACGCTATTAAATACGCAAATAAGACTATTAGCATTACTCTAAAGCACACAGATGCCATTTATATAGAAATATGTGATGATGGCTCTGGTGTGCCCGATGACCAACTGGGCAAGCTTTGTGAGCCCTTTTTTAGGCAATCAGATGCGCGGGATCGCGTAAGTGGTGGTACGGGTTTAGGGCTGGCGATTGCTAAAAATGCTATTACTGCGCATGGTGGCAGTCTAGTATTATCAAATAAAGAACTAGGTGGCTTGTGTGCTAATATAACCTTGCCATTAATAAAAGAGTAAAGCATGTTTTATAGTTCAGAAGCCCAGCTTGAGAGCAATCAAGAGGCCATTAATGTTTTTTATACTTCAAATTTAATTAAAAGCTACTTAGATACGCCATCAGGAAAGCTATTTTACGCATACGCAATCCCTAAAAACGCGACAACCGCAATAGTAGTAAGTACAGGGCGTATTGAAGGCCTAGAAAAATATAAAGAACTACTCTGGGAGCTGTATTGTAATAATTTTGCTGTGTTTATTATGGATCATCAAGGTCAGGGCCGCTCTTACAGGCACCTTAAAAATAAACATAAAGGCTTTGTAAAACATTATAATAACTACAGCAGTGACCTAAATAACTTTGATCAGCAAATAGTTTCAAAACATTGGCAAGGTAAAAAAGTCATGCTGGCTCACTCAATGGGTGGCGCCATTGCTATTGATTATTTAGCAAAATTTGAAAATAGCTATAAAGGCGTGTTTTTGTCTGCTCCTATGTTTGATATTTTTACAAAAGACGTACCAAAAATACCAACGAAGTTTATTGTTAAATTAGCCACTTTACTTGGTTTACACTCTTGCTATGCATTTGGACAAGGCAACTACAACCCGATCCCATTTACCGAAAACGTACTTACTAGCAGCGAGAAGCGTTACACCTACTTTAGGCAAACCTATAATTTAGAACCTAACATACAATTAGGTGGCGTTACGTTTGGCTGGCTAGCAGCTACGATATCGTTTTTAAAGTCTGTTGATAACCTAAACGTACCAATCCCTTTGTTTATAGCAAGTGCAGCTAGCGATACAGTGGTAAACAACGAAGCACAGTACGGTCTTGCAAAAAGGCATGCTCATGCAACGATTGAGAGTTTTGAAGGCGCTAAACACGAGCTACTTTTTGAACGTGACGAAATTCGAAAGCCGCTATTAACTAACTTTTATCAATTTTGTGATTCGGTGACGGCTTAACAAGTACTGACAAAGGGTCGAGGTGGATCAGTATATCTACCTCCGACTCAAAACGTTCTTTGAGCATTGCCTCTACTTCATCAGCCACATTGTGCGCGCGAATCAAACTCAAATGATCATCAAGCTCTAAGTGCATTTGAATAAACTTAACTTTACCGCCTTGGCGAGTACGAATGTCATGCACGCCATGCACATCAGCATGGGCTCTGGCTATGTCAAATATGCTTTGTTTTTCGTCATCCGGGAGCTCTTTATCCATTAAGTGATCGGCACTATCGCGAGCTATATCCCAACTGTTATAAAGTAAGTAACCCGCTACACCTATTGCAAAAATAGGATCTGCATACAACACGCCATAATAAGCTAACAAAATAGCTAACAGCACCGCAGCGTTTAATATTAAATCGCCTTTGTAATGTACTGAGTCGGCTTTTATAGCAATTGAATCGGTATACTTAACCACTTTGTTTTGTACAAATACAATGACAAGCGTACACGCAATAGCAAAAATACTTACCCACACACCTAATAAAGAATGGCTTAACTGTATAGGGTTAAATAATCGCTCAATACCATGAAAAGCAAGTAGGCAACCTGAGCCTGCAATAAATGCGGCTTGGCCTAGTCCTGCAAGTGCTTCAGCTTTTCCGTGTCCAAATCTATGATCATCATCCGCTGGGCGCAGTGCGTAACCCAACACTAAAAAGCTCATTGCGGTGGCAGTAATATCCATTAACGAATCAGTTAACGAGCCAAGCATTGAAGCTGAGCCAGAAGCCAGCCAGGCCCATGTTTTTGCGCCGATCATTAAGCTAACCATGACCATGGTAACAATGCTGGAAGTTTTAACCCAAAATTCGTAGCTACGGTTATGCACGCGTGTATCCATTAATCACTGTATTGAATGTGTTGAGTATATCATTTTTTTAAAAGGTTTCGTGTATACTGCCCTTCGTCAAACTACAGATTATTTTATAAGGCTCATTATGCTGGATATTGTTTTATACCAACCTGAAATACCGCCTAACACAGGTAATATTATTCGCCTATGTGCCAATACTGGCTATGCATTACATTTAATTGAGCCATTAGGTTTTGAATGGGACGATAAACGCGTGAAACGTGCGGGCCTTGATTACCATGAATTTAGCCATGTTCAACGCCATGCCTCATTTGAGGACTACCTTGAGAAATGCAAACCTAAAAAAGTGTATGCCTGTACAACTAAAGGCAGTCAATTTCATCATGAAGCAAGTTACGAAGCTGGCGACTGTTTAGTGTTTGGACCTGAAACCCGCGGTCTACCTGATGATATGATCCAAGCACTGCCAAAAGAGCAACGTGTACGCATTCCTATGCAAGCCAATAGCCGCAGCATGAACTTATCAAACGCAGTAGCCGTGTTTGTTTACGAGTCGTGGCGCCAGTTGGGCTTTCCTAACGCACAATAAACACCTTGTACCAAACAACAAAAAACCGACGTAACGTCGGTTTTTTAGTTTTATAAACGCTTATAAAGTTATTCAGAACGTTGCTCTCGACCTAACAGCGCCATTGCAGCTTCTTTCATATCTTTATTTTCATAAAGCACTTTATAAATTTGCTCGGTAATCGGCATTTCAACACCGCTACGTTGCGCTAATAAATACACTTCTTTGGTGTTTCTAAAGCCTTCAACTACTTGACCAATTGACTCAATAGCAGCATCGACGCTTTCGCCTTTACCTAGTGCTAAACCAAATCGACGATTACGTGATTGGTTATCTGTACACGTTAGTATTAAATCGCCAAGGCCTGCCATTCCCATAAAGGTTTCTGGCTTAGCACCAAGAGCGCAACCTAAACGAGTAAGCTCTGCAAGGCCTCGGGTTATAAGCGCGGTACGCGCATTAGCGCCAAAACCAACACCGTCCGAAATACCGGCACCAATGGCAATTACATTCTTAACCGCACCACCGAGCTGTATACCAATAAAATCATCATTGTTATACACACGGAATGAGCGACCACAATGAAGTAAATCAGCGAGCTGCTGAGCAAATTCAGGCGACGTAGAAGACACTGAAATAGCTGTAGGTGAACCCATCGCCATTTCTTTTGCAAACGTAGGACCCGACAGTACCGCAAGTGGAATATCATCACCCAATTCTTGCAAAGCCACTTCTTGTAACAAACGTCCAGTATTAGGCTCAAGCCCTTTAGTTGCCCACGCTACTTTAGCACCCTCTTGCAATGCAGGTTTGATCTGCGCAAGTGTGTCGCCAAAAGCATGGCTTGGCACAACAACAAGTACAATAGCGCTGCTAGCAACGGCATGTTGTAAGTTAGCTTCAAGAGTAAGAGTATCTGGAAAAGGAGCATCAGGTAAGTAACGTTGATTTTTCCGCTCAGCTGCAAGCGTGGCAACGTCGTCGCTATTTCTTCCCCAAAGTGTCACGTGGTGACCATTTCGGGCTAAACAAATAGCAAGGGCGGTGCCGTAAGACCCCGCCCCTAATACAGTAACAGCTGTAGTTGCTGTACTCATAAGTTATGCGTCTGCTGAAGCCTGGTCAGCTTGCGCAGTACGTTGTTGCATGTATTGTGCAAATAACGCATCAAAATTAACTGGCGCAAGGTTAAGCTGTGGGAAAGTACCACGGTTAACAAGGTTTGAAACAGCTTCACGTGCATATGGGAACAACACGTTAGGACAAAATGCACCTAGCATGTGCGCAAGTTGCACTTCTTCAACTTCAGCAATAGTAAAAATACCTGCTTGTTGAATTTCACATAAGAACGCAGTTTCTTCACCAAGAGAAGCGGTTACAGTTAGCGCTAAAACAACTTCAAATACACCTTCGTCTAGTTTGTTAGAGCGTGTATCTAGGTCTAGCTTAACTTCTGGCGTCCATTCTTTTTGAAAAATGGCCGGAGAATTTGGCGTTTCAAACGATACATCTTTAGTGTAAATACGTTGAATAGTAAATTGTGCGCCGTCTTGTGCAGCGGCCGCGTTTTGATTTTCTTCGTTCATTGTTATTCCTAACTTGTTCGTTATTATAATTAAATTAAGCGTTTAACTTAGCGTCAAGTTTACCTTGCGCTTCAATAGCCATCATGTCGTCGCAGCCACCGATATGTTCATCATTAATAAAAATTTGCGGTACTGTGCTTGCGCCACCTGCTTTGGCAATCATTTCATCGCGTAGTTCAGGCTGTACACCAATATCATAATTAGTGTATTCAACGCCTTTGCTATTTAAAAGCGAAAGAGCACGCTGACAAAATGGACAATACGCCTTGGTGTATAAAACAACATTACTCATAATAAATCCTCTATCGGCCTAGCTAAATTGATTAGCGACCTGTTGTAGTTGGTAAGCTGGCAGATTGCCACGCACCCATGCCACCTGCTAATAAGTAAACTCGTTCAAAACCAGCTTTACTCATAGCGGCTGCAGTACCTTGGGCAGTCATACCTGTAGTACATACAACTATAATGGGTTTAGTCTTGTACTTTTCAAGGCTTGAAAAGTCAGATTTTTTCGCATTCTCTGGGCTCAAATGCTCAGCACCAGAAATACGCCCTGCATTAAACTCTTTTTGCGCACGTATATCGATTACTTGACCGTCATCACGGTTAATAAGTAACGTAAGCTGCTGAGGATTTATTTGACGAACAGCCGAAAGCTTACTCTTTATCCAGCCACTAACAATAAGGAAAACAATACCAACCCAAGCAAGGCTTAAAATGGGATGATTTGTAATAAATTCAATATATTGATCCATTCTACTTCCACTATGAAATTATGTTTTAAACCTAGGGCGTGTTGGCCTTTGTGGATTGAATTTGTTCAATCTAGGGCGATTAAATCGCGGCGCAAGATTTGTAACCTAGTGGGCTAAGTAAAAACCGAGCAAAGCTTCCGCGTCCTGCTCACGCCCCTTACCTACATCCATGTAGGCAACAAAGAGGTAATAGTCCCTAGAAAGAACCCAACGGGCAGCGTATGTTTGGTATTTATGCTACGTTATCGCCTATTTATGGGGAGTAACCACACTTCATAGGCTCTGCCTTGCCTAAAAACCAAACATACTGCAGCAAATTCAACCACCAAAGTGCAACACGCCCTAATATTTTAAGGATTTTGTACTTTAGCCACGCAAGTATACCCAAACCAACCTAAAATGCGAGTTTAGGAGCACTTAGAGACGTTTAAAAAACGATAAAGCCCCCCATATATAGTTAACAGAACTCTGGATAATAAATCTATCTCAAGCAGAGTTCATGTTAGTCAATAAGGTATAAGTAAAAATATTTAATATCTTGTTTTCAATGCTGATCCTAGCTTAAAAACACGGTATGCTAAAACCACGCTAATAAACCTTTTTAGGTGCACTGTATCCATCAACAGATACTAATTTTCAGGAGCTATTATGACAGAGCATAAAAAACCACTGGTATTAATGATTTTAGACGGTTGGGGACACCGCGAAGATACGCAAAGTAATGCTATTCTTGCAGCTAACACACCTGTATTAGACAACTTATGGGCCACCCGCCCACACACATTAATATCTGCTTCGGGTTTAGATGTTGGTCTTCCTGATGGTCAAATGGGCAACTCAGAAGTTGGCCATGTAAACTTAGGTGCAGGGCGCATTGTGTATCAAGATTTTACCCGTATCACCAAAGCAATTAACGATGGCGAGTTTGATTCAACCCCAGCCTTAGTTGAAAACATAGACAAAGCAGTAAGTGCTGGTAAAGCGGTTCACATAATGGGTCTTTTAAGCCCAGGTGGTGTGCATAGCCATGAAGATCATATAGTTGCAAGTATCGAACTGGCGGCAAAACGTGGTGCTAAAGAAGTCTATTTCCATGCATTTTTAGATGGCCGTGACACACCTCCACGTAGCGCAAAAGCATCAATCGAACGAATTGAAGCGTTATTTAGTAAACTTAAGTGCGGACGTTTAGCATCACTTATTGGCCGTTACTACGCAATGGACAGAGACAACCGTTGGAACCGTGTAGAAAAAGCTTACAATGTAATGACGCTCGCCGAAGGCGACTTTAATTTTGATAATGGTGTTGAAGCACTTAATGCAGCGTACGAGCGCGACGAAAACGACGAGTTTGTAGCAGCTACGACCATTACGCCGACAGGTGCCACTCCGGCTTCAATAAACGATGGTGACACCGTTATTTTTGCTAACTTTAGAGCAGATAGAGCCCGCGAAATTACCCGCGCTTTTGTTGAGCCTGAATTTGATGGTTTTACTAAAAAAAGAACGCCAGAGCTTAGCGCATTTGTAATGATGACAGAGTATGCAGCCGATATAGACGCACCTGTTGCATTTGGACCTACACCACTAATAAACGTACTCGGTGAATGGTTTGAAAAAAATAATAAAACACAGCTTCGTATTTCAGAAACCGAAAAATACGCACACGTTACATTTTTCTTTAGTGGCGGACGTGAAAGCGAATTTAAAGGTGAAACACGCGAGCTAATTCCTTCGCCGCAAGTAGCAACCTACGACCTACAACCTGAAATGAACTCAGAAATGCTAACCGACAAACTGGTAGAAGCAATTAAAAGCGGTAAATACGATGCTATTATTTGTAACTACCCTAATGGCGATATGGTTGGTCACTCAGGTGTATTTGAAGCCGCGGTTAAAGCTTGTGAAGCTGTAGATAGCTGTATCGGACGTGTTGTTGATGCACTAGAAGAGTTTGGTGGTGAAGCACTAATTACAGCCGATCATGGTAATGCTGAGCAAATGGCTGATCTCAAAACAGGCCAAGCACATACTGCCCACACTAGCGAACCGGTGCATTTTATTTATGTTGGTCGCGATGCAGAGCCAATGCAAGGTAAAGCCTTGAGTGATGTAGCCCCAACAATGCTTCACTTAATGGGTATGGAGCAACCAAAAGAAATGACTGGTACGCCTATCATGATGTTGAAATAACACATGAACAAACGTATTAACCGGTTAATTAAGTGCGGTTTGATACTAACTTCATTAGTGGCTGCATCTGCAGTTGCTAATGAAGATCGTACTAAAAAAGACTTATCAGAGGTTCAAAATGCACTTGAGCAAAGCCAAGCTGAATATAATGCCCAAAGAAAAAAAATAGCGTCCCTACAAAAAAATCTAAAAAGCCATGAACTCGATATAGCTAAAAATGCTAAAGCACTTAACATGGCAGAGCAATCCGTCAAAGAGACTAAAACACAGCAAAAAGAGTTACAAAGTAAAGCCGATGAGCTTGATAAAAAGCACACTCAGTTTCAGAAAATTTTAGCCGCGCAACTCAAAAGTGCCTATATGGCCGGTGGCGACGACTATTCTAAAATGCTGTTGAATCAAGAAGACACAGCCAAGTTTGAGCGCACACTTAGCTATTACAACTACTTAAATAAAGCCCGTATTGAACAAATCGAAGATCTAAAAGATCTTCAACAGCAAATAGTACAAAACCAAGAAGAGCTCGTTAAAACGCAAGAAAAACTAGAGCTTTTATTTGATGAACAAAAAAGGCGCCAAACTGCATTACTTAATGCACAAAGTGAACGCCAAGCTAATCTTAAAAACTTACAAGCTCAGCTCAACAGCACTAAAAGCTCAATAAATTATTTAAAAGAAAACCAACAAACTTTAGTAACAACGATTAAAGAGCTCGAAAAAGAAAAAACACAAAAAATAGAATTACTTGGCCTAAATAAGAGCAAGGGCAAATTAGACTGGCCGAGCAAAGGCAAGTTAGAGCACACATTCGGCCAACGTAAGCATGGTGGTATTGATTGGAAAGGCGTGTTAATTGGTGCAAAAGAAGGCACTAATATTAATAGCGTACATAATGGTCAAGTTGTATTTGCCGATTGGCTAAAAGGCTATGGTTGGGTAATTGTTGTAGATCATGGTGAGGGCTTTATGAGCCTATATGGCCACGCTCAAACATTGCTAAGAGATGTAGGCGACATGGTACGCGAAGGTGAAACACTTGCTTTAGTTGGCCAAAGCGGCGGACAAGCTAGTTCTGGTCTATACTTTGAAATACGCCACAAAGGACGCGCAGTAAATCCTATCAAATGGTGCAAACGCATTTAATTAAATTAATCGCTGCACCGCTCTGGAGCAGCTGATGACAACTAAAAAAACTGTAGTAACTACCATTGTTCAAAAAAATACAGGCTTTTATATAAGTCTGTATTTACTCGTATTACTAACCTTAATTGCCTTTACTAGTAATGTACTAGCAAGCTCGATTAAAGATCTTAAAAGACAACAAATAGACGAAATACTCTTTAACATTCATGCCTACTACGTTGAAGATCTCACCTTACAAAATAGCCACCACATTAAATATAATAACCAGCAATTTGAGCGTTTATATTCAAAGCTCGACTCTTACTCTAAGTACTTAAATGAGCACGAACTAACCTCATTATTTGATAACACAAATGGCCGCTACACAGGTATTGGTATTGAGGTTAAAAATATCGACGAGAATATGACTATTGTTAATGTGGTTAATAACTCTCCCGCAAAAGCGGCGGGGATTTTACCAGACGATATTATTGTAAGTGTAAACAACCACGCAGCTCAAAACCGTACTATCGACGAAGTAGCAACACTAATAAGAGACAGTGAATTTTCGAATATAGATATAATTGTAAATCGCGATAACAATAAAAACCCACTCACTTTTCATGTCACACGTCGCCAAATAAACCTCGAAAGTGTAACAAGCGAACTTTTAGATTTTGGAACTGGTTACATAGCTATCAATAACTTCTCTAACCACACATTACATGAAGTTGCACTACAAGTTGCCGCCCTGCAAAGCCATTTTGGCTACCCACTTAAAGGCTTAGTAATTGATTTACGTGATAACCCAGGGGGGACATTACAAAGCGCAGTGGCTGTATCAGACCTATTTTTACAAAGTGGCACTATAGTGACGACTAAAGGACGTTTTTACGATGCTAACCAAGCATTTTATGCAAAGCGTGGAGACATTCTAAAAAATGCGCCCATAGTTGTGCTTATAAACGAAAATTCTGCCTCTGCAGCCGAAATACTTGCAGCAGCACTTAAAGATAATAACCGAGCAACCATTGTTGGCAGCCAATCTTTTGGGAAAGGCTCTGTACAATCACTCATTCCACTCGGTGATGGCAATACCGCATTAAAGCTCACCACAGCGAAATACTTCACACCGTTAGGTAAATCGATTGATGGAATAGGAATAACCCCAGATGTGGCGGTTAATCAAACAAACCTTTCACAAAGTAATAAAGCCGTTATAATAAAAAATGAACACACTAACAATAATGCGCAATTACTTACTGGTAATCTAACCGATTTACAGTTGGTTAAAGCAAAACAATTACTCAGCATGCAGTAGCTTGTATAAGCTGTTAAACAAAGCTAAAAAGATAATAAAAACTATAAACGTGAAAATAATAAAATGGCTAACATTAGTTATTTGTTTTAGCTCTGCAACAATTAGCGCCAAGCAAATAGCAATAGTGATAGACGATATAGGCTATCATCAACGGGACTTAGAGTTCCTTTCCTTACCTGGGCAATTGTCGTATTCAATTTTGCCCCATACCCCTTATTCGCAAATTTTTGCAACACTTGCCAGTCAATCAAATAAAGAGTTATTACTTCATGTACCTATGCAAGCACTTAACGGTAAAGAACTAGGGCCTGGTGCGCTTACTTTAAATATGAATAAAGAGCAGCTTCAGCAAACTCTTGGAACAGCTCTCGCTAGTTTACCGCAAGTTAAAGGCGTTAATAACCACATGGGCTCAGCGCTTACGCAAAAAAGCCAAGCTATGAAGTGGGCAATGGAAGTACTTAAAAAGCGTCATTTATATTTTTTAGATAGTCGCACAACCGATTTGAGTCAGGCACAAAATGCCGCTAACTTTTTGGGTGTTGCTAATATTAGTCGCCAAGTGTTTTTAGACAACATAACTACACCAGAACAACTGCAGCTAAGGCTTGAAGAGTTAAAACAACTAGCCATTTCCCATAGCTTTGCCATTGCAATTGCTCACCCCTACCCTGAAACCATCGAGTTTTTACGCCATGCCTTACCAGAGCTAACTAAGCAAGGTTTTGAACTCGTACCTGTTTCGCAATTAGTTGAACGTAAGTACATTCAGTTAGCGCATGCTGAGGGAAAGGGAGTGAGTGCTAGGTAATATAAGCTTTAAATAATGCTATATCCAAATAATAAACTAATACCAATTCGCTTAATTAAGTGGTCTATTTTGAGGGCGGAAAAACGTGTTGATAGCTAGGCAAAAAATTCACTATTCAGTTGTTCTAAATGAGACTTTTTAACGCAGGTAGCGACACGTTTAGCCCCGCAAAATGATTAAGTATTATTGCGGATTGGTATAACCATTCAATAATGCAGAATATCGGTATTACTTGATTAGATATTTTATCGTTGGGTTTCGCTTCGCTCAAACCAACCTACTCAAAAGCAAAAAGCCCCGCATTTTCATGCAGGGCTTTTTAAATTTTTCTGCTTGAGCAATATTAGCTCATAGCGCTTTGTAACTTTTTCATCGCTGTTTTTTCAAGCTGACGAACACGCTCAGCAGATACACTGTACTTTTGTGCAAGCTCCTGAAGGGTTGCTTTATCATCAGACAACCAACGCGCGCTAACAATATCTTGTGAACGTTCATCTAGTGTTTTAAGTGCGCTAAATAAACGGGTATGCGCTTGCTCTTTCCACTGCTCTTGTTCAACGTCGTCAGCTAAGTCAGCTGCGCCATCTGTTAAATACTGTACTGGAGAGTATGTACTTGTTGGTGCATCGTCGTTATCGTCACCAGTTAGGTCAAAGCCCATGTCTTGGCCGCTCATGCGAGATTCCATTTCACGTACTTCTTTTTCACTCACACCTAGCTCGCTAGCAACAGTGCTAACCTCAGCTTGGTTGAACCAGCCTAAACGCTTTTTGTTTTTACGAAGATTAAAAAACAATTTACGTTGCGCTTTAGTGGTTGCAACTTTAACTATGCGCCAGTTTTTAAGAACAAACTCGTGAATTTCGGCTTTAATCCAATGCACTGCAAACGACACTAAACGTACACCCACTGTAGGGTCAAAACGCTTAACCGCTTTCATCAGGCCTATATTACCTTCTTGAATAAGGTCAGCTTGTGGTAAGCCGTATCCCGAGTAGCTTTTAGCAATATGTGCTACAAAGCGTAAATGCGACATAATGAGTTGCTTGGCAGCACTAAGATCCCCTTCTTCCTGAAGTCTTTTAGCAAGTTCTTGCTCTTGTTCAACTTTAAGCATAGGAATAGTGCTTACCGCTTGAAGGTAACCGTCCATGCTTGCGCTTTGTTGTCCGACTGTAAGTGCCATTGCGTATAAATCTTTACTCATTTTTCACCTCGGTGATAAACATTTGAAACTATCTTAGCACTCTTTCTCTAAGAGTGCTAACCCCAATTTAAAACTTTTTAAAAGTATAAATCAAGCAGTTTTTAGTATGTGTTTAGTCTACTACAAGCGACTGAATAAGTGATGAATTGAGGGATTGCAGCCAATTAACCTAACCGCATCACCTTATTTACAACTCATTACTTTATGGGAGGATAGTACACAAATATGACAGTTTTAATAACGGGAGGTACAACCCAGTCCGATACGTTACGCATATCAAGCTGGGTTGGTTCACTTATAGTTTGCAGGGGTTTTTATACTTTATCGGGTTCTATTTCTTTAATATATCGATTTACAGAAAGGTACGATCCTACAAATCCTAAGCTTGTTGCTAGTAACACTAAAAAGCCGAGTTCATTAAGCGATAATCCTATTAACGAAAAACTTGTTTGATACACCCCCGCCACACTGCTCACTGCGCTTGAAAGCCACCACATCATCAAACCTACGCATATAAAGGCAAACAAACCACCTATTACACCATACCAAATACCGGTCCACAAAAATGGGGCATGTATAAAGGTGTTCGTTGCGCCTACTAGCTTCATTACTTGTATTTCTTCTTTTTTATCCATGATCGACAAACGAATGGTGTTACCAATAATAAGTGTCACTGAGGTAAGTAGTAATAATGCGATGGTTATTACACTTTCTTTAAGTAAATCTAGTAATGCATTTAAACGCTCTAACCAGGCTATATCGAGCTTACCAAAATCAACTTCACGTTCACTTTCTAATTTAGTTAGCAGTACTTTAGCGGCATTTGGGTGTCTGTGACGTTTTGTTGGAGTAACGAGCACCACATCCGGTAATGGATTTTTATCTAAATACTCCAAAGCTTGCCCAAAGCCAGATACGTCTTTAAATTCAGTTAATGCCTGTTGTTTTGAAATAAACTCAACACTTTCCACTTCTGGGTAAAGTGCTAAACGCTTTACTAATGTTTGCGTTTCTTGCTCGTTCATACTTTCTTTAACGAACAACGATATTTCACTCGCCTCTTCAAAGCCACTACTCACTTGCTGTACGTTTTTAACGACTAAGTAAAGTGTTGCAGGTAACGTTAGGCTCAAACCAAGTACAGCGATAGTCATCATCGACGCAAGCGGCGTGCGCCACATCTCACCTAAGCTATGCACACCTTGGCGAAAAATATTAATAATAAAAAAGTAACCGCCAGCTAATACTGATTTTTTTTGCTTGTCATTACTATTTTGGCGACCTTTAAAAAGTAAACTCATAGTGCCCCCTCAGCAAGCGGGTCTTGAAGCATACGGCCATCTTTTAAGGTTAAGCTACGGTACTTCATACGTGCAACCAAACCCAAATCATGCGTTGCGATAAGAACAGTGGTACCGTGTTTATTAAAGTCTTCAAACAACTTGAGTATTTCCATTGAAAGCTCTGGGTCAAGATTACCTGTTGGTTCATCAGCTAGTAAAATTGGTGGGGAGTTTACAATAGCTCTGGCAATACCAACACGTTGTTGCTCGCCTCCAGATAGCATTGAAGGATGACATTTCACTTTGTCAATTAGGCCTACCTTGTCAAGCGCGCCATGGACCCGTTTAGCTATTTGCTTATGGTGAGTCCCCTCAATAATGAGAGGTAATGCCACGTTATCAAAAATAGTATAGCGCTCTAATAACCTATGATTTTGAAAAATAATACCTATATCACGACGAGCATAAGGAATTTGACGCGAGTTTACTTTGTTTAAATCAACACCGTTGATAAATACACTACCTGCTGAAGGACGTTCCATTAAGCTAATTAACTTAAGCAACGTACTTTTACCCGCACCACTGTGGCCAGTTAAAAAGGCAAGTTCACCCGGTTTAATATGAAAATTAACTTTTTCGAGGGCGCGGTGCCCTCCAGGATAGGTCTTACTTACTTGCTGAAAATTTATCATCTTTTTATTATGCCAACTCCATTAACACATTAATGAAATTAGTATTCCTCGCAATTAAAAAGGGAGCTAGCTCCCTTTTTTGGTAAATTAAACGTCGTCCTCATCTTGGCTAAATAACGCATCAATAAAGTCATCGCTTTTAAAAGCGCGTAAATCATCAATACCTTCACCAACACCAATGTAACGAATTGGAATATTAAACTTATCTGCAACCGCAAAAATTACACCACCCTTTGCAGTTCCATCAAGTTTTGAAAGCGTAATACCAGTTAAACCAACACATTGATTAAACAGGTTTACTTGGCTAATTGCATTTTGCCCTGTGCCTGCATCGATAGTTAGCATCACCTCGTGCGGCGCATCAGGATCAATCTTTTTCATTACACGAGCTATTTTTTCAAGCTCTTGCATTAAGTTATCTTTATTTTGCAAGCGCCCAGCTGTATCAGCAATTAACACGTCTATATTACGTGCTTTAGCCGCTTGGAATGCATCAAACACAACTGATGCACTATCTGCACCTGTATGCTGTGCAATAACAGGAATGCTGTTACGTTCACCCCAAACCTGAAGCTGCTCAACAGCTGCCGCTCTAAACGTATCACCAGCAGCCAGCATAACCGACTTACCTTCGTTTTGAAATTGCTTAGCCATTTTACCAATAGTCGTTGTTTTACCAACACCATTTACGCCTACCATTAAAATGACAAACGGCTTTTTATCTTCGCTTATGACTAAAGGCTGTTCTGCCGTTTTAAGCATCGCAGCCATTTCTTGTTTCATCAACTCATAAAGCGCATCACCATCTTTTAACTGTTTACGGTTCGCTGCATCAGTTAAACGATCAATCAACTTCATGGTGGTATCAACACCTAAATCGGCGGTGAGTAATTGAGTTTCAAGATCTTCAAATAATTCGTCGTCTATTTTTTTTCCACTAAAAATAGACGCAAAACCAGAACCTATATTAACGCGAGTCTTTAACAAGCCTTTTTTAAGACGAGAGAAAAACCCTTCTTTTTTTGGCTTTTCGGCTTTTTTAGCTTCTTCAATTGCAAGTTCTGCTGTGATACGTTCTTGTTCTAAACGCTCATTTTCTGCTTCTTCAGCTGTAAGGCGTTCTTGCTCTAAGCGTTCTTGCTCTAAGCGTTCATTCTCTGCTTTTTCAGCTGCAAGGCGTTCTTGTTCTAAACGCTCATTTTCTACTTCTTCAGCTGCAATACGTTCTTGCTCTAAACGCTCATTTTCTGCTTGTTCAGCTGCAAGGCGTTCTTGCTCTAATCGTTCATTCTCTGCTTGTTCAGCTGCAAGGCGTTCTTGCTCTAAACGTTCATTTTCTGCTTTTTCAGCTGCAAGGCGTTCTTGCTCTAAACGTTCATTTTCTGCTTTTTCTAAAGCAATGCGCTCTTGCTCTAAACGTTCATTTTCTGCTTTTTCTAAAGCAATGCGCTCTTGCTCTAAACGTTCATTTTCTGCTTTTTCAGCAGTAATGCGTTCTTGTTCCAAACGTTCATTTTCAACTTTTTCAGCAGCAATGCGCTCTTGCTCTAAACGCATTTGCGCTTCTTGTTCTGCTAAACGTTTTGCTTGTTCTTGTCTTTGTACTTCAGCATCTGCCTGTTCTTTTGCTAGTAACTCAGCATTCGCTTGCTCTATTGCAAGCTTTTCAGCCTTTACAGCTTCATCCTTTTTTTCAAGGCGTATTTGCTCTAGTCGCTCAGCCTCTACTTTTTCTGCAGCCAATCGCTCTTGCTCTAACAGCATCTGCGTTTCTTGATCGGCTAAACGTTGTGCATATTCTTGTCTTTGCGCTTCTGCATCAGCTTGTTGTTTTGCAAGTAATTCAGCATTGGCCTGCTCAATTGCAATCTTTTCTGCGTTTTCAGCACGCTCTTGCTCTAAACGTTTTGCTTCAATTTGTTCAGAAGCAATACGCTCCTGATCTAAGCGCTCTGTTACGGCCTCTGCCTTTAAACGTTCAGCTTGCTCCTGTGCTAGCTTTTCTTGCTCTAGACGTTTCGCTTCAATTTGTTCAGCAGCAATACGCTCCTGCTCTAAGCGCTCTGTTTCGGCTTCTGCTTGTAAACGTTCAGTTTCAGCCTGTTGTGCAAGCTTTTCTTGCTCTAGCTTCTGCGCTTCTTCTTGCGCTAATGCTTGTTGTTTATCAGCGGCTGCTTTTTGCTCTGCTTCTTTTTTATCTGACTTGCCAAAACCGAGCCACGACATGAATTTACTTTTTTTTGTCATACTTGCTAATAACCACTTATAAAAATCTGATAAACTAAAATTTGAAATAGCTTGGCAATGCCCAGCAATAGTTGCTAATAAATACAACCATTCAAAACGTAAGTGTTCAATAGTAACACTTTTAATACGGTTGAAAAATGAAGCTACGCGTAATCACCCATAATATTATCTGAGCTAGATACCATATACCATTTTTTAGTGAGCTAAATGAGAAAAAAAACAACGCAAAATAAAGCTACTAACAAGCCCTGCGATGGCTTTATTAGAGTGATTAGTGGCCAATTTCGAGGCCGAAAACTCCCTGTTAAAAATGTAGAAGGCTTAAGACCTACTACCGATCGAATTAAAGAAACTGTATTTAATTGGCTAATGCAAGATACGCGTGACACAAATGTACTTGATTGTTTTGCAGGTTCTGGTGGGTTAGGATTTGAAGCGCTATCTCGATTTGCCAAAAACGCCACATTTATCGAGCTCGACTCGTCAGCTGCCAAGCAATTAGAACAAAACATTAGCACTTTAAAGCTCGACAACGCATACGTTAAACATACTAATTCACTCTCCTTTTTAGAGCAAAAAAACACAAACGAAGCGTTTAATCTTGTATTTGTTGACCCACCATTTCGTAAAGATTTAGCGCAAACAACCTGTGATTTATTAGAAAAAAACCAATGGTTAAGCGATGATGCATTAATTTATGTTGAAGTCGAAACAGAGTTAACCACCTTTGACAACCCAAGCAACTGGTTGTTAATTAAAGAAAAAAAGGCAGGCCAAGTGTTTTGCAAACTCTACCAGCGCCAAGTAAATTAATACTGTTTTACATGATGCGTTTCTGTTAATATTGTCCTTTACATGTGGTGTTGCTTCGGATTACAATACCGCACCATTTTTGAACCACTTGATCAATGTTTGATCAACTTGAGCAACGCTCATAATTTAGGTAGGTGAATTTTTAATGCCAGTAATTAAAGTAAGAGAGAACGAACCGTTTGACGTAGCACTTCGTCGCTTCAAGCGTTCATGTGAAAAAGCAGGAATCCTTTCAGAAGTTCGTCGTCGCGAGCACTATGAAAAACCAACAGCTGAGCGTAAGCGTAAAAAAGCTGCTGCAGTAAAACGTCACATGAAAAAACTTTCTCGTGATAACGCACGTCGCGTTAAATTATACTAATATATTAGGTCTTGTATAAATGAGCCTTTTAATAACGCTAAAAGATGCGCAAAAAGATGCGATGAGAGCTAAAGACAAACAACGTCTTAACCCTATTCGTATGGTACTTGCTGCAATCAAGCAACGTGAAATTGACGAGCGCATAGAACTAGACGACGCAGGTATTACCTCCGTTATAGTGAAGCTTGTTAAACAACGTCGTGACTCTTACACTCAGTACAAAGATGCTGGGCGTGATGATTTAGCTGATATTGAAGCCAATGAAATAGTAGCACTTGAAGCTTTCTTACCTCAAAAATTGAGTGAAGAAGAAATCATTGCTCTCATTGATGCGGCTATTGCTGATACTAACGCAGCAGGTATGCAAGACATGGGTAAAGTAATGGGTATAATCAAAAGCAAAGCCGAAGGTCGTGCCGATATGGGCATAATCTCTGGTTTAATTAAGCAACGATTAACTGCCTAATACTCCCACATACATTAAAGTATGATTGAAGTGAACCGAGCCTTGCGCTCGGTTTCTTTGTTTTTAACTTTAATAAAAAGTACACCTATTAGGTTACTTTAAAATGAAATTTTTTATAGCTTCCCTATTTATTTTGCTATCATTTTGGTAAATTAAAGCACGCTATATTTTGCATCAAGCAAGTATAAAAAAGTAAATTTCATATTCGTTATTCTTCTTATTATTTCAGGACTGTATTTTACTAATGGCTGGAAAGATCCCACGTAACTTTATAGACGATTTACTTGCCAGAACCGATATTGTCGACCTGATAGACTCAAAAGTAGGTCTAAAAAAAGCAGGTAAGGATTATCAAGCTTGCTGCCCATTTCATAACGAAAAATCGCCCTCATTTACCGTATCGCAAGACAAACAGTTTTATCATTGCTTTGGTTGTGGCGCTAATGGTAATGCAATTTCGTTTGTAATGGAGTATGAAAAGCTTGAGTTTGTAGATGCTATTGAAGAAATAGCAAGCATGCTTAACTTAGAAGTACCTCGAGAACAAGGCACAAACTCAGCACCAGAACGTACTGCTGCACAGAAGCGCTCTGATTACGATTTAATGCTTCATACTGCGCGCTTTTATCAACACCAATTAAAACACCACAGTAATTCTGCTGCCGTTATTGAATATGTAAAAGGCCGTGGTTTAAGTGGTGAAACAGTTAAAAAGTTTATGATTGGCTACGCTCCCAGCGAGTGGGATGGATTATGCCTTCAGCTTGGGCGTAATAAAGAACAAAAAGAGCAGTTGGTTGAATTAAAGCTAGCTTCAGAAAAAACACCAGGCAGACAATTTGATTTTTTCCGCGATCGCCTAATGTTCCCTATTCGCGATAAACGCGGACGCGTTATTGCATTTGGTGGGCGTGTAATGCAAGCCGACCAAGGGCCAAAATATCTAAACTCGCCAGAAACCCGAATTTTCCATAAAGGCTTTGAGCTTTATGGGCTTTACGAAGCAAAGCAAGCCCATAAAAAACTTGATCATGTAATGATTGTTGAAGGTTATATGGATGTTGTTGCCTTAGCTGAACAAGGGATTGAATATGCAGTTGCATCACTGGGGACAGCAACAACAAGCGAGCACATGCACACTTTATTTAGAACTACTGATAAAGTAATCTGTTGTTACGATGGCGACAGGGCTGGCCGTGACGCTGCTTGGCGGGCACTTGAAAATGCACTCCCTTATTTAAACGATGGTAAAGCACTACAATTTGCATTTTTACCAGATGGCGAAGACCCTGACTCGCTTGTACAAAAAGAAGGTAAGGAGCAATTCGAATTGCGCCTAAGCCAAGCAGATGACTTTACCAAAGTATTGTTTAATAAATTAAGCCAAGAGGTTGATTTAACACTCGATTCAGGAAAAGCTAAACTTCTTAGTGCAGCACTTCCACTAATTGAAAAAATTCCAAGTGAGTTTTATCAAGAAAACATTCTTGAACAATTAGGACGCTTAATTGGCAGAACGCGTGAGCAGTTGAATAGCCGTTTAAAAACGCCTAAACAACAACACTCTATTGAACGTAAATTTAAAATAACACCTATGCGCCAAGCTATCGGTATATTGATCCAGCACCCTAATTTAGCTAAAAGTGTGCCGTATTTACCTGAGCTTGCACAAATGAACATTGCTGGCATAGGGCTGTTATTACGATTACAAGAACAAGCTTTAGAAAAAGAAAATGTGACCACTGCGCAACTGCTCGAGTTTTTTCGAGGAACTGAAGATTACGAGCCATTAATCAAGCTTGCAACGTGGCAACATGAAATAAATGAAGAACGTTTAGAGACGGTTTTTAAAAATACTTTCAAGTTTATTGAAGATCAGTGTTTAAATTATCGACTCGAGACCCTATTAATAAAGGACAAGACACAAGGCCTTAGTAGCGATGAAAGGCTTGAGTGTCATTTGTTAATGACAGCGTTAAAAGCGACTAACAGCTAGGGTCTGTTTATCTTTCGAGGTTAAGTTTACAGCAGTGTGTTTGGTATTTAGGCAAGACAGAGCCTATGTAGTGTGGTTATTCCACATAAATAGGCGATAACGCAGCATAAATGCCAAACACGCGCTGCCCTTTGGGTTCGACCCAAGGGAGGTTTATTCTTTGTTGCTCGGTTTTTACTTAGCCCACTAGGTTACAAACCTCGCGCCGCGATTAAACCCCCCTTGGATAGAACAAACTTTAATCCTGAAAGACCAACAGACCCTAGTCAAAATTGATTTAAACTGTTATACTGTGCTATTCACTGCGTCACATTATTCTAGTTAGCTTTAATGCAAACTACATGATGGCGCCTGTTGTATCAACTTATCAGAGTGGAAGAAACAATCTCTATGGATCCAACTCCTCAGTCACAATTAAAACTTCTGATTCAGAAAGGTAAAGAGCAAGGCTACTTAACTTTTGCAGAAGTAAATGATCACCTTCCACAAGACATTATAGACTCAGATCAAGTAGAAGATATCATAAGCATGATTAATGATATGGGTATCAAGGTTAGCGAAAACGCGCCTGATGCTGATGAATTAATGATGCAAGAAACAACGACAGACGAAGACGCAGCTGAAGCTGCCGCTGCAGCCCTTGCGACTGTAGAAAAAGAAATCGGCCGTACAACGGATCCAGTTCGCATGTACATGCGCGAAATGGGTACTGTTGAACTTCTTACACGTGAAGGCGAAATTGTAATCGCTAAACGTATTGAAGAAGGCATTAATCAAGTACAGATTTCTGTTGCAGAGTACCCTGAAGCAATCACTTACCTGCTAGAGCAGTGGGATAAGTTTGAAGCTGAAGAAATGCGTTTAAGCGATATCATCGTTGGATTTATTGATCCTAATGAAGATACAGCGCCAATTTCAGCAACTAATATCGGTTCAGAATTAAGTGCTAAGCAACTTGATGACGATAAAGATGACAAAGATGATGCTGATAGCGATGACGAAGATGAAGAAGAAGTAGACACAGGGCCTGATCCTGAAGAAGCGCGCATTCATTTTGAAAATTTACGTGATTTATACAATAAAGCACGTGATACGTTTGAAGCTAAAGGTCGTTCGCATCCTGAATCACAAGCCGCCATTTTTGAAATTGGTGAGCTTTTCAGAACCTTTAAATTAATACCTAAACAGTTTGACCGCATGGTAAATAACATGCGTGAAATGATGGATCGTGTTCGCGTTCAAGAACGTCTAATCATGAAACAAGCTGTACAAATTGCTAAATTACCGAAGAAAACATTCGTTAAGCATTTTGCTAACAACGAAACTGACGCTTCATGGGTAGATTTAGAAATTTCAGGTAACGAAAAGTATTCAGCTAAACTTGAAGAAGTTAAGCCAGAAATCATTCGTAGCATTAATAAATTATCTGTTATTGAACAAACAACAGGTTTAAGCATTGAGCGTATTAAAGACATTAACCGTCGAATGAGCATTGGTGAAGCGAAAGCACGCCGTGCGAAAAAAGAAATGGTTGAAGCTAACTTACGTCTTGTAATCTCAATTGCTAAAAAATACACAAACCGTGGCTTACAATTCTTGGATTTAATTCAAGAAGGTAACATTGGTCTGATGAAAGCGGTTGATAAATTTGAATATCGCCGTGGTTATAAGTTCTCTACTTATGCTACGTGGTGGATACGTCAAGCAATCACTCGCTCTATTGCTGACCAAGCAAGAACAATCCGTATTCCAGTACATATGATTGAAACGATTAATAAACTTAACCGTATTTCTCGTCAAATGTTACAAGAAATGGGTCGTGAGCCAAATCCAGAAGAATTAGCAGAACGCATGATGATGCCTGAGGATAAAATCCGTAAGGTACTTAAGATTGCTAAAGAGCCAATTTCAATGGAAACACCAATCGGTGATGATGAAGATTCTCACTTAGGTGACTTTATCGAAGATACAACTATTGATTCGCCAATTGATTCGGCAACAATGGAGTCTCTTCGTGGTGCAACTAACGATGTACTTGCAGGCCTAACAGCCCGAGAAGCTAAAGTACTACGTATGCGTTTTGGTATTGATATGAATACCGACCACACCTTAGAAGAAGTAGGTAAACAGTTTGACGTAACACGTGAACGTATTCGTCAAATAGAAGCGAAAGCGCTGCGTAAATTACGCCACCCTTCTCGCTCAGATTTACTGAAAAGCTTTTTAGACGCTAAATAATTTTAGCGCTACTATATAAACTAAAAAGGCCGCTATAGCGGCCTTTTTTCTATTTGAAGGAAATAACCATGGCTTGGATCCAAATTCGTATTAATGCCAATGCTGCAACAGCTGATGCCGTAAGCGATCTATTAATGGAAGCGGGTAGCGCTTCAGTAACCTTTATTGACGCAAAAGACACCCCTATCTACGAGCCTAAAATTGGCACCGTTGTGTTCTGGGCTGATACCACAGTTATTGGCCTGTTCGAAGCTAATCATGATATGAACGCAGTCGTTGCGTTATTGAAGCGCCATGATGAGCTAAAAGACAATTTAGTATACAAAATCGAGCAACTTGAAGATAAAGACTGGGAACGTGAATGGATGGATAACTTCCACCCTATTCAATTTGGCGAAAAACTATGGATTTGCCCAAGCTGGCGCGATATTCCTGACCCTGATGCTGTAAATGTATTGCTTGACCCTGGCCTTGCTTTTGGTACGGGCACACATGCAACAACGGCCTTGTGCCTTAAGTGGTTAGAAAGCCAAGACCTAACAGGTAAAACGGTTGTTGATTTTGGTTGTGGCTCAGGCATTTTAGGTATTGCAGCTATAAAACTAGGCGCTGAGCGCATGATTGGGATTGATATCGATCCTCAAGCGCTAGAGGCAAGCTTAGATAATGCTAACCGCAATGGCGTTGCTGACAAACTTGAAGTATATCTTCCAGAAAACCAACCTGAATTTACTGCCGATATAGTCGTTGCCAATATTTTAGCCCAGCCACTTCGCGAACTACACAGTGTAATTTTAGGCTTATTAAAGCCAGGTGGTAAAATTGCCATGTCGGGCATTTTAGAAGAGCAAGCGCAATCAGTTGCTGACATTTATGCACCGTTTATTGAACTAGATGACATTGCCGTTGAAGGTGATTGGACTCGAGTTAGTGGCACTAAAAAAGCGTAATAAACTGCACAATCAAATTTAGAGCATTAGCTCAAAACCTGCATGTAAAGCCTGTATTTAACAGGCTTTACTATTTTTTTACATATTAAAAGTTTTCTGATTATTGTGTAAAAAATAAAACTTGTATGATTTTCAAACAAATCAACCTACTTGTCATGTGGTTATCAAATGTCAATACGAAAAGGGCAAAAAAAAGTTACTTTTGTTCAATTTATAGCCTTTGATTTTTGTGAAAAAAACCGTAAACTTAGCGCCCCTTGAAAAGAGGCCTATTGAATATAGTGCGTATCGGTAAATACCAACTTGAGAATAATGTAATTGTCGCGCCAATGGCTGGCATTACAGACAGACCATTTAGACAACTTTGCCGTCGTTTAGGCGCAGGGCTAGCTGTTTCTGAAATGCTATCGTCTAATCCTAAGGTTTGGAAAACGGAAAAGTCGATGAACCGTATGGATCACAGCGGTGAATCGGGTATACGCGCGGTGCAAATTGCAGGAGCAGATCCTGAGCTTATGGCGCAGGCCGCACAATTCAATGTTGCTAACGGTGCACAGATCATAGATATCAATATGGGGTGCCCAGCAAAAAAAGTGAACAAGAAACTCGCAGGCTCTGCCTTATTACAGTTTCCTGAACTTGTGGAAGAGATTATTGATGCAGTCGTTAATGCTGTTGATATACCTGTGACACTTAAAATCCGTACAGGATGGGATCCGGATAACCGTAATGGTGTAGAGATTGCGAGAATAGCTGAACGTTATGGCATTGCATCACTTGCTGTACATGGGCGTACGCGCGCATGTATGTACAAAGGTGATGCTGAGTACGCCACGATTAGGGATATAAAACGTTCAGTGTCGATTCCTGTTGTTGCCAATGGTGATATTACATCACCAGAAAAAGCAAAACAGGTTTTAGACTATACGGGTGCAGATGCCATTATGATTGGCCGAGCCGCCCAAGGTCGCCCTTGGATATTTAGGGAGATAGACCACTATTTGCGAACTGGGGAACATTTACAGCCGCCTGCTATTGCAGAGGTGCGCAGTATTTTAATGGAGCATTTAACAAACCTCCATCTGTTTTACGGTGAGCCAATGGGAGCGCGAATTGCTCGCAAACATGTATCTTGGTATTTGCAAACCCATGACAGTGATGGTCAGTTTAGGCGAGTATTTAATGCGCTCGACAACCCACAGGCACAGGTCGTCGCATTAGAGCAATACTTTAAAACACTAGCAGCTAACTAAGAAAGAAAGAGACTTAATAATGTTCGAACAAAACGTGACTTCTCCATTTATCACTAACCCTCATGTTCAGTCACACGAGAAACCGCAGCCATTGCGTGATGCAGTAAAAAAAGCTGTTCACCACTATTTAAAGCAGCTTAACGGTCAAGATGTGCAAGACGTTTACGACCTTGTTCTTTCAGAGCTAGAAGCGCCATTACTTGAAGAAGTGATGACATATACACGTGGTAACCAAACTCGTGCAGCAATTTTACTAGGTATCAACCGTGGTACTTTACGTAAAAAGCTTAAAAAATACGGCATGAACTAATATGCTGGCTGTGATTTACCACAGCTAATTATTAAAAAAGCACCCTAGGGTGCTTTTTTTATGCCCGTAATTTAATAGCCGAGTTGCAAAATGCTCACCCTCATTAGCGCTTTATAAGTCGTTTTTTGAGTTGTAATCAGTTAAAATGCCCGCTTCTAAGCTAGCTCATTAACTGAGGAAATCAAACTACAATGGATACTCATCGTCCCATTCGTCGCGCACTATTAAGTGTGTCTGATAAAACCGGTATTGTTGAATTTGCCCGTGCACTTGAAGCGCAAGGCGTTGATATATTATCAACTGGCGGCACATGTAAACTACTTGCTGATAATGGCATAAAAGTGACTGAAGTATCAGATCACACAGGCCACCCTGAAATCATGGATGGTCGTGTAAAAACACTTCACCCAAAAATTCACGGCGGCATATTAGCCCGTCGCGGACAAGATGAAAGCGTAATGGCAGATAACAACATTTCTGCTATCGACATAGTTGTAGTTAACTTATACCCCTTTGCGAATACAGTCGCTCAAGAAAACTGCAGCCTTGAAGATGCCATTGAAAATATTGATATTGGCGGCCCTACAATGGTTCGTGCTGCCGCTAAAAACCACAAAGACGTAACAATCGTGGTAAACGCGAGCGACTACGACCGTGTTATTAGCGAAATGCAAAACAACAATGGTTCAACAACGTACAAAACACGTTTTGATTTAGCGATTGCCGCCTACGAGCACACTGCACAATACGATGGCATGATTGCTAACTACTTCGGTAAAATGGTGCCTGATTACACCGAGGAAGCTGCTGTAGAGACTAAATTCCCACGTACTATCAATATGCAGTTCACTAAAAAGCAAGATATGCGTTACGGTGAAAACTCACATCAAGATGCTGCTTTTTATGTTGAAAATGACATTGCTGAAGCATCAGTTGCAACAGCAACTCAATTGCAAGGTAAGGCCCTTTCGTTTAACAACATTGCAGATACCGATGCAGCACTTGAATGTGTTAAAGAATTTGACGTACCTGCGTGCGTAATTGTAAAACATGCTAATCCGTGTGGTGTTTCAATTGGGGACAATATTCTACAAGCATACGAGCGCGCTTTTAAAACAGACCCTACATCAGCATTTGGTGGCATTATTGCCTTTAACCGAGAGCTAGATGCAGCAACTGCACAAGCAATTGTTGACCGTCAGTTTGTTGAAGTAATTATTGCACCTAGTATTTCGAGCGACGCTGCAAAAATTGTTGAAGCTAAAAAGAACGTGCGCCTATTAGAGTGTGGACAGTGGACAGGTAAAGCCGCTGGCCAAGATATTAAACGCGTTAATGGCGGTATTTTAGTTCAAGACCGCGATTTAGGCATGGTAACGCAAGGCGACTTAAAAGTTGTTTCTAAACGTCAACCTACAGAGCAAGAACTTAAAGATTTACTATTTTGCTGGAAAGTAGCTAAGTTTGTTAAATCAAACGCGATTGTTTATGCCCGTGACGGTATGACCATTGGTGTAGGCGCAGGCCAAATGAGCCGCGTATACTCAGCTAAAATTGCAGGCATAAAAGCAGCAGATGAAAACCTTGAAGTTAAAGGTTCAGTTATGGCGTCTGATGCGTTCTTCCCATTCCGTGATGGAATTGACGCTGCAGCAGCCGCTGGCATTACTGCGGTAATTCAGCCTGGTGGCTCAATGCGTGATGAAGAAGTGATTGCAGCTGCTGATGAAGCTGGCATGGCAATGGTGCTTACTGGTATGCGCCATTTCCGCCACTAATCACACAAAGGGTTAAACGTTGGTTTAACCCTTTTTGTTTGCTATAAATTCACGTATTCTGATTATTCAATAACCTATTTAAAATTATAATGTGAAGGAACAAACAATGAAATTTGCGCTAAAATCGCTACTTGTAGCCACACTAACGATGACATCGACTATGGCGCTTAGCCATAACCACGAATCGAGCCTAGAGCATGCACTTCAATCAAGCGAACGTAGCGCTAAAAACAGCGTTCGTGACGAATATCGTCACCCGGCTCAAACACTAGCATTTTTTGGCTTTAAACCAACTATGACAGTTGTTGAAATTGCGCCAGGCGGTGGTTGGTATAGTGAAATTTTAGCGCCAGCACTAAAAGAGCAAGGCACTTATTATGCCGCGCATTTTCCTGCTGATTCATCAGTTGGCTACTACCAGCGCTCTCTTGCAGGCTTTGAACAAAAAGTAGCTGAAGATAAGCGCTTTAGTAGCGTTAAAATTACTGAGTTTGCACCTGTAACACATTTAGATATTGCGCCAGCTGGCAGTGCCGATATGGTTTTAACATTCCGTAATGTGCATAACTGGTACATGGGTAAAGATAAAAGCGGTGCATTAAGTGCATTCCAAGCTTTTTACAAAGCCCTTAAACCAGGTGGTACATTAGGTTTAGTTGAACACCGTTTAGCTGAAGAACGTGCTGACGAAGATCAAAAAACATCAGGTTATATGAAGCAGAGCTACGTAGTAGACCTTGCTAAACAAGCTGGGTTTGAATTAGTGGCAAGCAGTGAAATAAATGCAAATCCAAAAGATACAGCCGATCACCCTAAAGGTGTATGGACGCTACCACCAAGCTTAAGACTCGGCGAACAAGATGCTGACAAATACAAAGCCATTGGTGAAAGCGACCGCATGACGCTGAAATTTAAGAAACCGCTTTAAATAGGAATTTTCGCCATGAATGTTTTAGTCATTGGCAGCGGCGGCCGCGAACACGCACTTGCGTTTAAAGCCGCTCAAAACACCAAAGTAAATACTGTATTTGTAGCCCCTGGTAATGCAGGTACTGCACTTGAACCAAAACTTGAAAACGTAGCAATAAACGTTGACGACTTAGAGGGTTTACTAAGTTTTGCACAGCAAAATAAGGTAGAGCTTACTATTGTAGGTCCAGAAATACCGTTAGTACTGGGTGTTGTTGATAAGTTTCGTGAACATAACATGGCTATTTTTGGCCCAACGGCAGGCGCAGCCCAGCTTGAAGGCTCTAAATCGTTTACTAAAGATTTTTTAGCACGCCACAATATTCCATCAGGCGATTATCAAACGTTTGAACAGATTGACCCTGCCCTTGCTTATTTAAAAGAAAAAGGCGCGCCAATTGTTGTAAAAGCAGATGGTTTAGCTGCAGGTAAAGGCGTAATTGTAGCAATGACGGAAGCCGATGCCGAAGATGCTATTCGCGATATGCTTGCGGGTAATGCTTTTGGCGATGCGGGAAGTCGTGTTGTTATCGAAGAGTTTTTAGACGGTGAAGAAGCGTCTTTCATTGTAATGGTTGATGGCAAAAACGTATTACCATTTGCTACAAGTCAGGACCATAAACGCGCTTACAATGGCGATGCCGGTCCTAATACGGGTGGTATGGGTGCATACTCACCTGCGCCAGTTGTTACTGATGAAATCCACCAGCGTATTATGAACGAAGTGATCTACCCTACGGTAGAAGGCATGGCAAGCGAAGGCCATCCGTACACCGGCTTTTTATACGCAGGTTTGATGATTGACGAAACAGGTACCCCTAAAGTTATTGAGTACAATTGTCGCTTTGGCGATCCTGAGACTCAACCAATGATGCTACGTTTACAATCAGACCTAGTTGAATTGATTGAAGCTGCTAACCGTGTAGAACTTGATAAAACAACGATTAAGTTTGACCCACGCGCAGCCGTTGGTGTTGTACTTGCAGCTAAAGGTTACCCTGGTGATTACCCTAAAGGTGATGCAATTTCGGGGCTAAAAGTTGATTATCCTGCGGGTGAAAAAGTGTTTCATGCGGGTACTAAGCAAAGTGGCAATGACGTTGTAACCGCAGGCGGTCGCGTATTATGCGCAACAGCACTTGGTAATACCGTTACGCAAGCGCAGCAGCGCGCCTATGAGCTTGTTAAACAAATTAGCTGGGATGGTATGGAATATCGTACTGATATTGCTTACCGTGCTATTGCACGCGAGCAATAGCTTGTAATACCTATTCATTGGTATAACCAATTAATTTAACTAAAAAAGCGCAGTTTCCCTGCGCTTTTTTAGTGCTACACTAATTAAAAGGTTTTTTGAAAGTACACAAACGTTGGAACTAAGAACTTTACGTTATCATGCAATTGCTGTTGCCATACTGATCTTTATATTTTTTATAATCAGTACATTGGCATCAAACCTTGTCGTGCCTACACGATATACAATTGATAAAACGGCTCCAATGTACCTCGATTACGCCTACTACATTGACGAAACTAAAACTAAAACATTCGATACCATCATTAACCAACTTGAATTACTTACTCATCAACCATTTTCAGATGTTCCATGGAGTTTTAGCCAGCAAAACTATTGGTTGTTTCTTGATTTAGAAAATAAAAGCCTTAACAAGCAAAATGTTGTGGCACATTTTGATAACCCTATGGTCGATCACCTTACGGTTTATCGCCTCGACAAAAATAACAAACTAATTGAAACATACAAACTCGGCGATAAAGAAGAAGCCCTCTCTTTGTTTGAATACAGCGTACCGCATATTCGTTTTTTAGTAGAAAGAAAGTCGTCACAGCGCCTAGTAATGAAAATAGACACAATCGGCATAAGTAAAACACCTGTAAACTTATATCGTGATAAAGAGTTTATTGACTTAGTGCGCTCTCAAACTGGGATCTGGGGTATTTTTGTAGGCGTGCTATTGATGGCTGCGCTTTATAACTTGGTGCTTTATTTTGGCATAAAAGACCGTGTTTATTTAATTTATATTGGCTACATCGTCAGTGCTATTACGCTAATGGGGGCTGTATTAGGTTTTGGTTTTTATATATGGCCTAATCACTGGCAGCTCCTTATAAACGAACAAGTCGTATTTAGTAATTATGGTGTCGCTTTTTTCACCCTTTCTTTTTGCATCATGTTTTTGCGCTACCATAAGGATAAATGCTGGCGTTACAAAATGAGCATCGCCCTACTTTGGCTTATGTTTATTCTTGCTGTATGTAGCTTATTTATTCCCGAGAACATAGCGGCTCCTATATTTTTTGGTGTGATGGCACTACTTTATATTACCTGTATTATTTTAATATATAACAAGTTACGTAGTGGTTTTAGGTGGGCTAAGTTTTATGTTTTTTCATGGATACCACTAATAATTGGTGCGGTAATTCAACCTATGGAACTTACTGGAGTTTTACCGTATACCTTTACAACTCGCCATGCCTTTTTAGTTGCTATTTTGTGTGAAGTTATTTTAATGGCAATGGCATTAGCAGACCGAGTAAGGTATCAGCGAGAGCGTGCGCTTTACCATGCCACGCACACACAACAAACAAGGTTACTTAATAGCTCTAAGCTAAAACAAGCATTTATGGCACTACAAAGTCAAAACCGCTCAACAACTTTATGCCTAATAAAAATACGTCACTTTAATTCGCTCAATACTATTATTACCTCTTCTCAGGGCTACACACTCATAAAGCATGTAGCCAAAGAGCTTGAATTAGAACTAAGCCATGAACGCGAATTTACAAACCTCGAAACAGATTTAAACACCAGCCCACGCTTAGCCGATTTGAGTAGTGGCGTATTTGCCTGTATTTCTACTAAAACACAAAACCAAGAAATGCTAGAAACATTATTAACAAAAATAATTAGTAGCCTGCCAAAACAATATGAAATTAAAGGACTAAACCTGCAGCTTAGCTACAGCATAGGTATTAGTAGTGCAGGTAAAAGTAACGATTTTGAATATTGGTTAAAACGTGGTTATTTAGCGCTTAAAAAAGCAAAAAGTAGCGCTAATCAAGTTGGGTCATCGTCAAACACAAATAACCTGATGATGGATGTTGCTTTAGCTGCTAAGTTGCAAAAAGCCATCCAAACCAATCAACTAGCGCTTTACTATCAACCTCAAATTAATTTATTCAGTAACCAAGTAAGTGGCGCAGAAGCTTTATTACGTTGGCCCGATCCAACTTACAGCAACTTATCAATTGAAGAATTAATAATACTTGCTGAGCACACAGGTATTATTAACGAGCTAACACTGTGGGTAATAGAGCAAGCCTGTAAAGACATAGTCAAGCTTATAAAAAATGGTTATAACGAGCACACAATTAGCGTAAATTTAAGTGCTAAAAATCTAACTATAAATAACTTAGCCGAAAAAGTAGAAAACATTTTAATTAAATACCAAGTGCCGGCACAGTTACTTAAATTTGAACTTACCGAATCCGCATTCGTAGATAGCCAAGATGCGCTTATAAAGCTAGTTGATGAGTTAACAGCATTAGGCATTAAAGTGGTACTGGATGACTTTGGAACCGGCTACGCGTCACTTAGCTACTTAGTTAATTATCACTTTAGTGAACTTAAAATAGATAAGTCATTTGTTTTTGATTTACCTAATAACCCAACTCACCAAGTTATTGTACAAACAGCCATTGATATGGCGCATAACCTCAATTTATCAATAACAATTGAGGGGGTAGAAACCCAAGAAATTCATCACTTACTCAAAGATATGAACGCTGACTACGCCCAAGGTTATTTATATGCAAAAGCACTGCCTTACACCGACTATTTACACTTCTTAAAAAGCCAATATAGCTTAAAAATGTTAGACTCCTCTTTTTAACATCTTTAGGGGCCAAGTAAAGATGCAAGGCACACTGCGTAAACTAAAATCGAGCTTAACCGAACCAGTACAATATCACTTACCTGTCGGTGAGCACTTAGTAGACTTAAATGCATTCATAGGTAAGGAGCTTACGCTTACCTTTAGTGGCACTATTTTATGTTCTAACTGCGGTAAAAAAACCAAAAAAAGCTATTCTCAAGGTCACTGCTTTGTATGTATGCGCAAGCTTGCTAGTTGCGATATGTGTATTATGAAACCAGAAACCTGCCATTATGATAAAGGCACATGCAGAGAGCCACAGTGGGGCGAAGCAAATTGTATGACTCCACACTATGTATATCTCGCTAACACCTCTGGGTTAAAAGTAGGTATTACCCGCCACACACAAATACCGACTCGTTGGGTTGATCAAGGCGCGACTCAAGCATTGCCTATTTTTAAAGTGCAAACTCGCCTGCAATCAGGTTTAGTGGAAGTTGCATTGGCTGAATTTATTGCCGACAAAACTAATTGGCGCAATATGTTAAAAGGTCAAAACGAAGCAATTGACTTAAAAGCAGCTGCAGCCGAACTGATCCCACAAATTAGTGAGAAGCTAAATGAGCTAAGTGAATTATTTGGTGCAACAGCAATAGAACAACTTGATGAAGATGTGGTTGATTTAGACTTCCCAGTAACCGAGTATCCTACAAAAATCAGCTCATTTAACTTTGACAAAGACCCTGTAGTAAGTGGTATTTTACAAGGTATTAAAGGCCAATACTTAATTTTTGAAAAAGGCGTTATTAATATTCGTAAATTTACGTCTTATGAAGTAACCGTAGGCTAACGAGCTATGTTAAACAGCTACCCACAGTTATTGGTTATTTATAATGAGCTTGAGATAGCCCATAACCAACAAGAGCAACAAGAATGCTTACACAGCGTTACGCAAAGTGAGCTAAGCGATGTGCGAGTACTTAATAAGCAAGGTGACTTCCTTAATTTACAAGGCACTGCTTGCCCTAAATTGAATGGCGAGCAGCTAGCACAGCTTGTTACAGCTTACTTATTAAATGAAGGGCAATGCTGCCTTGGTAAAATCAAAACCCTAAGTGCAGCGCAGGCGTTTGATTTACTAGGGTTATAAACTCTCTTTTTATTTAAAGTTCAGTAAGTACTTTTATATGCGCTACAGCACTGCGACCTAAAGCTGATAGCGCATAGCCACCCTCTAAATACGAAATAACCCCTTTGCAACCGCCCTCTTTAGCAACACCACATAGTTGCTCGGTAAGCCAAATGTAGTCATCCTCAACAAACTTTAAGCTTGCCATATCATCTTCTAGGTGAGCATCAAACCCTGCGCTTATAAAAAGTAATTCAGGCTTAAACGCTTTTAATTTTGGTAACCATTGCCCAGTAAACACCTCTTTTAGGTCGTCGCCATTGCTAGCAATTGGCAGAGGTGAATTAACAATATGACTATTATTTTTAACCGCTGTATTAGGATAAAACGGATACTGAAATAACGAACAAAGCAGTACGTTTTCGTCATCAATAAAAATGTCTTGTGTGCCATTACCGTGGTGTACATCAAAGTCAGCAATCGCAATACGTTTAACTCCTTTGCTTTGGGCGTACTTAACAGCAATGGCTAAGTTATTAAATACACAAAATCCGGATGACGAATCTTTATTAGCATGATGCCCTGGCGGGCGCACAGAACAAAAAGCGGCATCGAGTTTATCAGCAAGTATTTCATCAACAGCTAAAACCCCCGCACCTACTGCACGCTCAATCGCTTTAAACGAATCTGGGCATAGCCAAGTATCGCCATCTAAATTAGCAAGCCCTTCGGTTGGTATTGTGGCTTCTACGTGTTTAACTAAAGATTCATCGTGAGCAAGTAAATAATGCTCACGCTCGGCTTTAGGGGCTTGAAGGTGGGTTAAGCCAACATCTACACCGCTGGCTAATAATCTGTCGGTAATTGCATCTAAGCGCTCAGGACACTCAGGATGGTCGTCTATCATTTTATGCTTACGGCAATGAGGATGAGAAATAACAGCGGTACGCATAAAAAGTCCCTTACAAGGTGTAAAAACTTAATATAACAAAGCCACCGACGGGTGGCTTTGCGACTTTGGTTTATATCAACATTTTAAATATCAAAGCTATTAGCTACTTTGCCTTTAAATGCAGGTTTCTAAAATCAAAGCTAAAGTCGGTAACCGCTGTTGATACTGCACGCATTTTAGCGCTATTTACACGGTTTTGTGAGCTCATTTCAAAACGAATAAACGCATCCGCTTCAAGCAGTTTTTCATCCCACTTAACTATAAATGTATTACCAGTGTAATGCTCAAGTGTGCCTTTTAAGCGCTTGGTATGCGTAAAATCAATATGCAATTTACTATCAAGCTGCTCAATAATCACATCGCCATACCAATCATCATGTAATGTACCGGTGTAATTAATGTTTGGTAATTGCGGTTGGTAGTCAGCCGGAGCTTCTGGTTTTGCATTAGCGTACGCGTGTTGTTTACCTTCAAAATGACTTTTAGCTAAATCTTCTACCCAGTCTTTATCTTCAAGCTCAAGCGCATCTTCAAGTACTTCATGGGTTACCGCCGAAAGCGCACCAAAAGCTTGTTGATTAGATAAAATAACAATACCAAGCTTTTTCTCAGGCAATAAAGTAACTTGCGATACCATCCCTAAAATACCACCACCGTGACCTAGCTTTTTAAAGCCGTGATAGTCTTCAATGCTCCAACCTAACCCATAACCTCTAAACTGCTGATGATACGATTCAAACGCGCTTTTAGACGCCATAGACGTAATATGTGGGTGCCACATTTGCGCTTGTTGCTTTTCGCTAAATAGCTGCTTGCCGTTTGGCATTTTACCGCCTGCTAATTGTGTACGAAGCCACTGGCTCATGTCGCTTACACTTGAAGCAATTGCACCTGCACCTCTAAAATCTTCTAGGTAGTTCACAAAAAATGGATGAAGCGTGCCATCCATAGGAATATGACCGGTTGCCCAGTTTTTATTACTTTCTGGAATACGCGAAAATCCCGCGCGCGAGTTGTCCATGTGTAGCGGCTGCAATATGTTTTTTTCGATATAATCATTCCAACTCATACCCGATACACGCGCAACTACTTCGCCAGCGGTAACAAACATTAAGTTGTTATAAGCATACTTACTACGAAAACTGCTCGCTGGTTTTAAATACTGTAATCCCGCTAAAATTTCATCAACTGACTTGTCGGTACTTGGCCAAATCATTAAATCGCCTTGCCCAAGTCCCAGCCCACTGCGGTGGCTTAATAAATCACGAATACGCATTTCGCGTGTTACGTATGAGTCGTATAATCTAAATTCTGGTAAATGATCAATGACGCGGTCATCCCAGCTTAATTTACCTTCATCAACCAACTTTGCCAGTGCCGCAGTAGTGAATGCTTTGGTGTTTGAAGCAATACCAAATAAAGTGTCTTTGTTTACTTTTTTGTTGGTATCGAGATTAGTTACACCAAAGCCTTTAGCAAATATCACTTTATCGTTTTCAACAATGGCGACTGCCATACCGGGTACGTCAAAACGTGCCATTGAGGCTTTAATAACATCGTCAATTTTGTTGGTATCAACTTGTGCCCAGCTACTAAACGTAGTGCCCGCTAATAGTGCAATTGCGGCAAGTTTGGTTAATTTCATATCAATCCTATTTTATTATTTTTTGATGAACTGCAAATTCAATTGCTGCGCGTTCTTGATTGGTATCGCTTTTTTGTGCGCGATTTAATATCGCATCACTGTATTCTTTTGGTACGCCCGCTTCAAGTGATCCGCGATGAACGTGTTTTATGTACCAATCGTATGGTAGTACGTCGCTGTCGTGGGTATTAGCTATATAACAATGTGCAGTTACAGTCTCACCCGTTAAAAGCGTTGGGGCTATATCTACGCAGTCGTAACCTACGCCCTCAATACTATCTAAAATAACTTTTTCATCTTCATTAAGCTCATAAATAACGCCGTAAACCAGCGCGTCTTCTTTATCACTTGGGCAAATACTGCACTTGCCTGAGCCATCTTTAAATAGCATATCAAAAGTTAGCTCATAACCTTTAAGTACCGCTGTTCCTACACGCTTTACATTCGGTAAGCGCGCTAGCAAACGATTAGATGACATATTAGAGCCAAACGAAAAATTATATAACGGCATTTTATCTCCTACACTTTTTAAATAAGTTAAATAACAACACGTACTGCAAGGGCAATTAAAATAACGCCAATTCCACGGTCAAACCAATAACCGCGTTGTTGGAAAAAACCCCTTACATTATTTCTAGAAAGTATCATTGAAAGCATTGAAAACCACGCCCACGTAGCCAATGCCATGTATACGCCGTAGCCTACCTGTATACTAGTAGGTGTTGTTGGACTAATCACGAGTGTAAATAACGACATAAAAAATAACGTGGCTTTTGGGTTTAATGCATTTGTGAAAAAGCCTCGCCTAAAAGCAAGCCAAAGAGGTTCTTCGACTACCGTTTTTATTTCTACATTGTCTTGATTACTTGTTGGTGGTTTTGCCGCTCTAAGCGCCTGCACACCTAAATAAGCTAAATAGGCACCAGCCACATATTTAAGCGCCATAAATAAGCTAGGTGACTGCGTTAAAATAAGCGCAACACCTAAAACACAATAGGCAACGTGTAATAAAATAGCAGCGCCAACACCGGCACTTGTCCAGAGTGCATTGCCCCTTCCTTGTTGCACACTTTGCTTAAGTACTACGGCAAAGTCAGGCCCTGGGCTTGCTACTGCAAAAAAATGAGCAATAACAATCAGTAAAAATTCATCTAAGTATTCCACGCAGATCCTTGCTAGTTTGGCGAATAAGCTAATAACAGCGGGTTAGCCGAGTTATTTACCAATGCTTTAATTTCTTTTTGCGCTTTTTTAAACTGACCACGTAAATGCGGCTTTAAGTGTTTTTTAGACACTTTATCGTTTTTAAAGTAACTAATCAGAGCATGCATAAATACCGTATGTGTTTCACTTAACTTAGCTTCACGGTTAGCGTATGGATTATAACAAGAGCCACAACCGCCTTTAAACTGATACACCGTGTTGCTCATCATCACACCAAACCCTAAAAAACAAGCAAGGGCATCTGCAGCTTGTGGTAAATACTCCCTACCACCTGGCGGTAGCACCCCAACGTGATGAATAAGTATGGTGGCCAATGTACCCGCATAACTTGCCACTAAATCTTGTGGCTGATTAATCTGATTAGGATTAAAAGAGATACTGACCTTATGGCTTGGCGGCACAATTAAATGACTGCCTTCGCCACGTATTTCATCACTAAATTCAAAGTGCGGAAAAACTTGCGGTTGTAACTGCTGCGGTGCAACTAGTTGAATAGGCCATGCATTCATACCCGCGTAATTAGTAACGCGGGTAAATACATTACTCGCCATTTCCTCAATGCTCGATACCGAATCGGGGAAAAAAGTGGCCGTTGGCAGTATTATTTGAGTGTGCTTTGTAAAAAACTCAGCATCAAAATTTTCTACAGCCCAAATAAATGTATCAATAAGCCATTGCTGCTCTTGATCTTCCAACAAAGGTGCCGATTTGAATAAAGCTAACATAAGGTGCTCTTTTAGATTTTAGTTTAGGTGCTAGTTTAGTTTTTTTGTGTAAGCGCCCAATCCCACGCTTGAGTATTGTATAGCGGCACTGTTGATAGTGCATGGTGGTGGCTACCACTGGATTCTTTAGTTGAATACGATAAATACAATAAGGTACGGTTTTCAGCATCGTAAATACGGCGCACTTTTAGTGATTTAAATAATATACTTTTAGATGATTTAAATATCACCTCACCTGATTTACTGCGGTCTATTTTTTGTAGTTGCTGCGCTGTAATAGGTCCTGTTTGACGACACGCTATAGACATATCTGACGGGTCAGAAAAGTCCAAATTAGCCTCTATATGACTAATATGACAAGTAACGCCTTCGAGGATTGGATCTTGCTGCGAATTAACTACAACATCTTTAGTTGTAAATAACCCAAGACTTACCGACGCAACATCATCAGAGCAAGCACTTAATGTAACAACAGCACCTGCAAGTAAAACTAAACGTTTAAATTTTTGTGGTAATTTCATACTTATCCTTAATTAATATATAAGTAACTTAGCACCTACGTTACTAAGCGAAGGTTCACCTGTATGTTTTTATACTAACATCAAAAATAAATACGACTAAATTAGTTTAAAGTAAAGATTTTAGATAGCTCAGGGTTTAGCGAACCCTGTTGTATTTGATACAATTAACTCTCGCTCATGCAGTAACTCATAATAGGAAACGCCTAAATGCCGCACATTATTATTGAACACTCAGAAGACCTCCCTGTATTACCACAAGTTCTCGTAGAAAAAATTCACAATACCGCCTTTGAAAGCGATTTATTTGAGTTAGAAACCATAAAAACGCGCGCTATTGCTTATCAGCAATATCAACTAGGCGCAGGAAAATCAGGGTTTATACATATTGCGGTACATATATTAGCTGGGCGCTCAATTGAACAAAAGCAAATGCTAAGCGAACTGCTACTTTCGTGCTTAAAAACATATTGCAGAGCATCAGACAGCCTAAGTGTAAATATTTACGATATTGAGCATGAAATATACCGTAAAAATTAGGGCGTGTTGATCTTTGTGGTATGAAAAACAAACAGCATGAAGATAAGGTATAATTGAATTCGCCAGAAAACTTTACACCGAACCTACATGCCAAGATTAATGTTAACAGACGGGACATGGA
>NZ_JACGWD010000068.1:0-25534 GCF_014077565.1 Pseudoalteromonas sp. 5Ae-yellow | reverse complement strand
TTCCTTCAGACCCCACCGTTGGCCAGTGACGCCCTTGCCATTCAGATTATCTTCCCCTTAGTCAGGGTGATAAGGCATCTTTCAGCCTATCGGGTTTGCCAGCTTCGCTGGGCAAACAAAAAAGCCCCGCTATAAGCGGGGCTTTTAATAAATGGTGCCGACTAACCGAGTCGAACGGTTGACCTACTGATTACAAGTCAGTTGCTCTACCAGCTGAGCTAAGTCGGCACACAAAACTGTGTGCTAAGGCACGTTCAATTTTAAAGATTGAGAACTTTATAAAGCACTTAAAATAAAAAAACCTTGCATAAGCAAGGCTTTTCAATAAATGGTGCCTCGACGCGGAATCGAACCACGGACACGAGGATTTTCAATCCTCTGCTCTACCGACTGAGCTATCGAGGCACATAAACTGTGCTAATTAATTGTGATACTTTACAATTAACTTTAAATAAATGGTGCCGACTAACCGAGTCGAACGGTTGACCTACTGATTACAAGTCAGTTGCTCTACCAGCTGAGCTAAGTCGGCACACAAAACTGTGTGCTAAGGCACTTTATCAATTTTAAAGATTGATAACTTTTAATAAATGGTGCCTCGACGCGGAATCGAACCACGGACACGAGGATTTTCAATCCTCTGCTCTACCGACTGAGCTATCGAGGCACATAAACTGTGCTAACTAAAAGTAAAATAATTATTTAACTTTTAGCTTTGTAAATGGTGCCGACTAACCGAGTCGACGGGTAATTTGAACAGACTAGTGATTACAGCTTTCTTTTCAAACTACTTTAAATAAATGGTGCCGACTAACCGAGTCGAACGGTTGACCTACTGATTACAAGTCAGTTGCTCTACCAGCTGAGCTAAGTCGGCACACAAAACTGTGTGCTAAGGCACGCATAACAATGTTTAACTCTATGATTTAAACACCATTACTTTAATAATGGTGCCCAGACGCGGAATCGAACCACGGACACGAGGATTTTCAATCCTCTGCTCTACCGACTGAGCTATCTGGGCGTGCGGCGTATTAAACGAGTTTTGCCCTTACAAGTCAACTTTTTTTTTATTCTTTATAACTGTTTGAACGGTTTTCAAGCAACTCAGTACGTTTTTTATTAATAACGTTCATTTTTACCACAAACCTGACTATAACCATAAATAAATATAACTAAATCAGACTAAAAACGTAGTGAATTATTTTTCGTAAATGTTACGATTACTGCAATAATACAATAAAGACTTATTGTATTTAAATATACCAACCAGGGAACGTTAAATGCAGAGTAAATTCTCTTCACCGGTAAAAGGCCTACTGCCTCTTTTTTTAATCATTAATATAGCTGTAACAGCACTTGCTATAGTTGCCCATTCATTCTACGCGCAAACTGAAGTTAGCACAGCTCAACCCAAACCACCGGTTAATATCGTAACGCTCGCCGATAGATTAGATTTGCCTATGGTTGATGCATTAACTATGTACGGTCAAGGTAAAGTAAAGCAGTTACTCGATTTAACACATTTATTAGATAATGACTTTGAATATACTTTATATCGATTTAATACTACATCTGATACTCAATTAGTATACAGCAGTAGTAAGCCTGCTATCGACTCTATTAGAGCTGAAAATCACTTAGTGGAGCAAGGCATTATGCACCACCTACTATTATTAAATGATCAGCCCATTGGCGAGCTTATCATTAAGCAAAATTTACCTGCCATACCTTTAAGCACTCAAGATTCTCAAGTTATCGCTTATATAATTGCTATAGCGTGTGTAGCTTCATTATTTATATTTACTTTAATGTTTAATATGTACATTAATACTCGCTTACGTAAAAGTACTGACATTCTTACGCAAGAGCTACAGGCAATCATCGACGATGCTAATTACAATAGTAATGTTGACGAGCAACTCGATATTGGCCTAGGTGTAGTTGCAAGACACATCAATCTATTATTGCAAAAAGTACAAAGTGCAATGAGTGAGAATGACGCAGCCCAAAAAGAGCTTTATAAATTACAAAATGGTCTAGAGGCCGAAGTACAAAATCGTACTTTAGCGCTTGAGCAAGCAACACTAAAAGCAGAGCGAGCAAGCGAGACTAAAACAACGTTTTTAGCAACCATGAGTCATGAGATTAGAACGCCAATGAACGGTGTTATAGGTACTATTGATTTACTTCGCCAAACCGAACTTGATGGCGCTCAGCATCGCTTAAGTACGATTATTCGTGAATCAGCATTCTCGTTATTGAGTATTTTGGACGATATTTTAGACTTTTCTAAAATTGAGGCTGGAAAATTAAATATTGACCCTATCCCGTTTTCGGTAACCGATACCATTGAAGAAGTTGCTCGAGTACTTTCCTCTGTTGCTAAAAAACGTGAGCTTGATTTAGAGCTAGCAATAGCACCAGATATTCCTATAAATCTTACCGGCGATAGCGTACGTGTACGCCAGATTCTGTATAACCTATGTAGCAACGCAATTAAATTTACGAGCACTGATGAAAAAACTCAAGGCCATGTAAAAATATCAGTAGAGGTGGTACACAATACGACAGATCACTTTACTTTACGCTTTTGCGTAACTGATAACGGTAAAGGCATGTCGCAGGCACAACTACGCGAAATATTTAATCCGTTTATTCAAGCCGAAAATTCGATTACCCGAGAATATGGAGGGACAGGTTTAGGTCTTTCTATTTGTAAAAGCTTAACTGAGCTTATGCTAGGGACTATTCATGTAACAAGCCATACAGGAATTGGCAGTGAATTTACTGTTGAATTACCATTTAGTACATCAGGGAAAATTAAGTACGCACACAAAGGTGCATTAAATGGTAAGAGGATTATTGTAGTTAGTAATCATCTAGAACGTGAAAAAGTAATGTACCGCTACTTATCGTTTATGGGCGCTAAAATTACTTATGTACATACTGAAGAAGAAGCTGAAGAATATCAGCATGTGCAAGATATTATTTGGGTGGCTGATGGCATAGACAATATGGATAAAACAAACGCGCTCCTAAGACGCTTATTTTATTCATTAGAGGATTATAACCAACAAGTTGTTGTACTAAGCAAGCTTGATGAAGCGGCTATAAATCATAATAATATTTTTTATATTAATGCCTCTCCTTTATGTAAGTCTAACTTTATGCTGTCTATTTTAGTCGCTGCTGGTTTGCATACACCTAAACAAATTAAAAAAACCAAAACACTTAATAATTATTTAAATGTTGAGCAAGCTCGTAAATCAAACAAATTGATTTTACTGGTTGAAGATAACCTCCTAAACCAACAAGTGCTAGCCGATCAATTACACATACTAGGTTTTGGCGTTGAGATAGCAAACAACGGTGAAGAAGGCTTAGATATCTGGAGAAAAGGTGATTACTCACTTATTTTAACCGACTTACACATGCCTAAAATGTCGGGTTACGATATGATCGAAAAAATCCGTAACGAAGCAGAGTTATTAGAATCAATTGATGCACAGCCTTACATCATTGCTGTAACAGCAAACGCACTTAAAGGCGAAAAAGAGCGTTGTTTAGCCGTAGGTATAAACGACTTCATTACCAAACCTATAGAGCTAAACGCGTTAGAGGACACTTTAAAACGTTGGAGCGATAGGCAAAGCCAAAACCCGAATGTAGTTATCCATCAAACCATGGCGCTACCTATTGATATGCAAGCAGTTACTAAATATGTAAATGGTGACGAAGCTAAACAGTTACGTTTTTTCAAGATGTATTTAGAACAAAGCCAAGGGCTAATTAAGGGGATTAATTCAGGCGTTATGGTTAACGATTTAGATGAGATTATTGAAGGGTGTCATCAATTAAAATCGATCTCCAAAACAATTGGTGCCCAAACGGTGGCAGAACTTTCAAGTGCATTTGAAGATAAATGTAAAAAGGGTGAACTCACTACCGATGAATTAATAGACTTAAGAGATAAGTTAGAAATTGAATACTCTAAGGCAGCTCAATTTTTAAAAGAACAAATTAAAATTTCTGAGCAAGAAGATGAGTTAAGTGATTAAATAACCGCACACAAAAAAAGGGCTATTTAGCCCTTTTTTTATGTTTAAAATATTATTTTTCAGGCGGTCGATAACCTTCAATTTCCACATCTTTATTTTCAAACAAAAAGCCAACCATTTGCTCTTCTAAAAATGTGCGGTGCTCTGGGTCCATCATATTTAAATGCTTTTCGTTAATAAGCATTGTTTGCTTATGCTGCCACTGACCCCACGCTTCTTTAGAGATGTTATTAAAAATCTTTTCACCAATTTCACCAGGGTATAACTGAAAGCCAAGCCCTTCGGCTTCTTTTTGTAACTTTTGACAAAATACTGTACGTGCCATGATTGATTCTCTCTAACGCTAAATATGGGACTATTCTATACTATTGCTGTAATTTGTTTAACCAACTTTTTAGTTGGCGCTGCTAGGCCAACCTCTATTGATTGATCAAGCGGATACCACACTAATTGTTTGTCATTTACTACATCAGGAATTTTCTTAACATTGAGTACATGCGGATTAATCTTCAGCTCAAAATGTGAAAACACATGAATAAATGCTTCAAGCTCTACTAAGTCGGCTTCTAATCCTTGCTGAGCTAAAAACGTTTGAAGCTCCTCGTACTCATTAAATTCAAAAAAGCCAAACAGTCCTCCCCAAATACCGCTGTTAGGGCGTTTTTCCATAAGCACTTTATCGCCGCACTGAACAATTAACTGATGACAACTCTTCTTTGGCACTGCTTTTTTAGGTTTAGAATATGGAAACTCTTTTACTTTACCTGCATTAAAGGCACCACAACCTGAATTTAATGGGCAAGCCTCGCAATCAAAGCGACTGCGTGAGCAAACACTCGCACCTAAATCCATCATAGCTTGATTAAATTCGGTGACATTATTTTTAGGTGTTAATTGCTCTGATAAATGCCAAAGCTGGTTTTCGACTTTTTTAACACCGTACCAACCTTCTATCATAAAGTAGCGCGCTAAGACTCGCTTAACATTCCCATCTAAAATTGGATGATGCTGTCCAAGCGACAATGATAAAACAGCCCCGGCAGTAGAGCGCCCTATTCCAGGTAAATCCATAACCTCATCAAGCGTTTGTGGAAATTCGCCTTGGTACTTGTCACGTACTATTTTAGCTGTTTTATGTAAGTTACGCGCACGAGCGTAATACCCTAAGCCGGTCCAGTGATGCAGTACTAAATCTTCATCAGCATCGGCTAAAGCAATAATATCTGGAAAGCTTTGCATAAACTTCTCAAAGTATGGGATAACAGTAATAACTTGAGTTTGTTGCAGCATCACCTCAGACACCCACACTTTATAAGGTGTTTTACCCAACTGCCATGGAAATGTTTTACGCCCATGAAGGTCATACCAATCAACAACTTGGTTAGAAAACCAATTTGACTGTTCTTTATTTAAATCCAACATATTTTACTTTTACTGATGCTCAATGGCGGCTCAGTCTATTGTAGTTAATAAAAAGATCAAGCTATAGGCGCTGTAAAACCAGCTAATACTTGTGATTGCCGGCTTCGTCAGGGATAATATGCAACCATTTTTAAACACATTGTTTTTGTCAGGCCAATAATATGAGTGAATCAAGCAACACTAACCTTGAGCAAGCTAAGCAAGAAGGTAAATACATCCGCACTATTCGCAGTTTTGTAAAACGCGAAGGTCGATTAACCAAAGGCCAAGCCGCTGCAATCGAAAAATGTTGGCCAACAATGGGCCTAGAGCATAAAAACGGTATGCTTGATTTAAGCGAAGTTTTTGGCAATAACAACGATGTAGTAGTAGAAATTGGTTTTGGTATGGGTAAATCGCTTGTCGAAATGGCAACAAATGCCCCTCACCTGAACTTTATTGGTATTGAAGTACACCGCCCAGGCGTTGGTGCTTGTTTAATGGATGCCGATGAAGCAGGCATTACTAACTTACGTATTTTTGAACACGATGCAGTTGAAGTACTTGCAGATTGTATACCTAATGAAAGCTTAACAACTCTACAATTGTTTTTCCCTGATCCTTGGCATAAAAAGCGCCATCACAAACGCCGTATTGTACAAACTGAGTTTGTTGAAAAACTAAGAGCCCAACTTAAAATGGGTGGCGTTTTTCATATGGCAACAGATTGGGAAAACTATGCAGAGCATATGCTTGAAGTAATGAATGTAGCTCCTGGTTTTAAAAACCAATCAGAAACTAACGATTATGTTCCACGTCCAGATTTGCGCCCGCTTACTAAGTTTGAGCAGCGCGGACATCGCCTAGGCCATGGCGTGTGGGATTTAATGTTTGAACGTACTGAGTAATTTGTAACTTTAAGCACTCACTTTTATTTTTGATAAAACTAAACATACTGTAAGGCAAAGCCATTTATGAGCGTACTAACCAACCCAAGTTTACTGTTACTTCGTAATAGCGAGGCATTAACGGGCAAATCTATCTTGGTGGTAAACTTTGTTCAAGATGGCTTTTTAACAGAGCTTAAAAAGCTTAACCCGCAAAGCAAGGTAACTGCATTTAGCTACAACCATGCTAACGGTGAGTTTGCTAAAAACAGCAAAGACGTTGAAATCCATGTAAATCACACAATACCTGGTAACGGCTATGATTTAGTTATTCTTTACTATCCTAAATCAAAACCAGAGTTATTAATGGCGCTTGATAATATTCGAGCTGCTATTACTGATGATGCCGAGCTATTAGTGATAGGTGAAAATAAAAGTGGTGTTAAATCAATTGAAAAGCAATTAGCTGGCAAAGCAGAGTTTAGTAACAAAATTGATTCGGCTAAGCACTGCGTTCTTTACTCATTTGCTGAGATTACCCAGCACCCTAATTTTGATATTACGACCTACCATAAAAAGTTTGTTGTTAATGTTGCTGACACCGAGTTTACAGCTATTAGTATTCCTGGTGTGTTTAATCACGGTAGTTTAGATATGGGAACGAAAGTTCTACTCGAAAACGCACCGACAATTAAGCAAGGTAGGGTTCTCGACTTTGGTTGTGGCGCAGGTTTAATAGCAACCTTTTTAGGGCTGCATAATCCATCACTTGAGTTTGTGTGTAGTGATGTAAGTGCACTGGCAACTTACGCAACACAGCAAACCCTAAAGCTTAACAGCATCAAAGGCGAAGCGATATTAAGTGACGGCCTTAAAAGCATTACCGGTAAGTTTGATTTAATTATTAGCAATCCACCTTTTCATACGGGTATTGCAACCGACTACACAGTAGCAGAGACATTTTTAGCAAATGCAAAACAGCATTTAACTAAAGCAGGAAAGCTGAATATTGTAGCTAACAGCTTTTTAAAATACCCGCCTATTTTAGAAACGCAATTTGAAAGCTACCAAACGGTATTTAAAAATAACAAGTTTGCCGTATATAGCAGCTAGTATTATTTTTAAAAATGCTTGAGTGCAAACGCGCTCAAGCTAACCTTCGAATAAATATAAGAATTAATTTAGCTTTTTTCCTTCATTTTCTCCCGTCTTTGCTAAACTAAAACTCTAAATAATCAAAATTAATTCAGGCGATAACGAAATAATGCCTAAAAAAGTTCATCAAAGTAGCATTCGCAAAGCACTCATAAATTTAATTATGCTTATTACAGCTATTTGCTTGTCGCTATCTATTTCGATATCTACTTATTTAAGCGTAAAAGAGCAAAAGCAATTAATCATTAATAAACTCGTCATACTTTCTGAAATTGTAGCTTTTGATGCTGGTAAATCAGTAGTTGAAGATGATAGAAAAACAGAAGAAAAACGCCTTAAGTCATTTGAAAACATCCCTCTTGTCAAAAACATACATATTTATTCAATAGAAAAAGCATCAAAAAAACCTGTTTTTTTTATTAGCTTTAATGCAAAAAAAACGCCTCCAGTGCCGTTAAGAATAGACAGTGTTGATAAACTAAAAACACCACGAATTACGAGCGATAATATTGAACTAACCCGCCCTATTTACGATAACGAACAGTTGGTCGGTTATGTATACATGCGAGGAAGTCTCGAAAGCTTAGAAACTTATATTGAAAGGAAAATATTAATAGATGTGCTATTAACGCTATTAATTTTGATAGTTGTTTACTTTATTGCTATAAAAGTTCAAAGACGTATAGCTAAGCCAATAGAACAGCTAAGCATGCTATTGCAGGATGTATCTAAAAATCATAACTATGATACACGCGCGCCAGGAACCGATGTAAAAGAAATAACCGCTCTTTCAAATAGTTTAAATATCATGCTTGCACGTACCAAAAAGCAGCTTGAGCGCCACGAAAAAGATAAACAAGAAATAAAACAGCTCAACCAAAGTCTTGAAGAAAAAGTAAGTCAACGAACTATTGCTCTCAGAGAGGCAAATCAAGAGCTATTATCAACCCTTGAGCGAATGCACCAGTATCAAACACAAATTGTTGAAAACGAAAAAATGGCGTCTTTAGGGCAAATGGTGGCAGGTGTTGCACATGAAGTGAATACACCAATAGGGCTTGGTATTACAGGTTCTACATTACTACGAGATAAGCTAGCAGATATACAACAAAGCTTTAATGATAAAAAACTAACCTCTAACCACTTAAAACGATTTATAGATGAAGGTATTGAAAACTTAGATTTAATCTATCGTAATCTAAATCGCGCCGCAGACCTTATATCCAACTTTAAAAAAGTAGCCGTAATCCAAGACGACGGTGTTAATACCTATATTAATGTACATACATTAATAACTGACGTTTTAACATCAATTCAATCTGATTTACTGTCTAAAAAGCCTATCGTTACTATTAACTGTCCGAACGACTTAATCATTCACAGTAAGTCAGAACCTCTACAGCAGGTGTTTCAACAGTTACTTATAAACTCTGTAATTCATGGATTTATAGGTAAAGAAAACAACGAAATTCGCTTTGACGTAGAGCTGGTAGGGAAGGTATTAACAATCGTTTATTCTGACAATGGCCAAGGCGTTGATAAAAACATTAAAAATAGAATTTTTGACCCTTTTGTAACTTCAAAGCGTGGACAAGGTGCAAGCGGCTTAGGGATGCACTTGGTATACAACCTAGTAACACAGGCACTTGGTGGAAGAATTATGTTTGATCTTGAAGAAGAACACGGTGCTCGCTTTATAATTACTATTCCTTAAATAAAGATCACTAAAAAGTACATATATTTAAAATTTATCCTTGAATTAGCATTTAATGACCTCATTAATGAGGCATGTGATAAGCGCGTAACATTATTTAATTACCTTAAATAAATATTACCAAGCGATTTATGAACTTTTTTATCTTTGCTGTATCACATATATTGATGAAAAGTTAGAAAGTGATATAGTTTTGCTTTGAATTAGTCTGATTATTTTAAATACCTTGCTTGATTGAATGATGTATCAATTATTAAAGGGAAATGGCTTCGACTTTATGATTCAAATGACTACATCTACGTATATATCAATTAAACAGTAGTTTTTGCACTGCCCTTTTTAGTAGACTTTGGACACCCTGCTGTTTTATTTTTATCCAATTTGTTTTTTCCTTGTTAACAAATGGGTATAATCCTATAATCTCTAGTAATCGGTTATAAGTTCATCACCGGTTTTTTATAAATAAAATATTCCAAAAGGTTAATTAATAATGCAAACGCCAGTCATTCTAATCGTAGAAGATGAAGACGTAACTCGACTGAACCTAGTTAGTTTATTTGAAGCTGAAGGGTACAAAGTTATTGAAGCCATTGATGGCGATGATATGCATGACAAGCTTACAAATAACGATGACGTTAATCTTGTAGTTATGGATATCAACCTTCCTGGTAAAAACGGTCTTATTTTAGCCCGTGAATTACGCCAAAAGCGTAAAGTGGGCCTTATATTCCTAACAGGTCGTGACAATGATGTTGACCGTATTTTAGGTCTTGAAATTGGCGCAGATGACTACGTTACTAAGCCATTCAACCCACGTGAATTAACTATTAGAGCTCGCAACCTTATTACTCGTACTGCTTTAGGCGGTGAAGAGTCAGCACTAGAAACAAATGGTGTTATTACATTTAACGGCTGGGAACTTGATGAAAATAGCCGTTGTCTTACTTCTCCAAATGGCGACGCTAAGCGTTTACCAAAAGGTGAGTACAGAGCACTTCGTTTAATGCTTGATTCTCCAGGTCGTATCTTTAGCCGTGAGCAATTAATTAAACACATGACAGGACGTGAGCTTCGTGCAAATGACCGTACTGTTGATGTTACTATTCGTCGAATTCGTAAGCATTTTGAAAGTGATAACTCAACGTCAGAGTTAATCAGCACCATCCATGGTGAAGGTTACCGTTTCATTGGTAAAATTGACGCTTAATTAGAGCTAATTAGTTTCACTCTAATTGCTGTAAAAATAAATGAAGGGCTTTTTGTCCTTCATTTATTTTATCTGCTAGAACATCTAACCACTTCTTTAAAACTTCATCAGATTCATCTATTGCACCATGCTCCATTACTTTGGCATGAAGCTGCACATCATTAAGACCTACTGAGCCAGCCGCACCTTTAAGTTTATGTGCCACTGATTCATATTCTTCTCTATCACCGGCAGTTAATGAAGTAAGTAATTCTTGCTGATATTGTGGACTTAGCTTTTCGAATAACTGACTACTGCGCCTAAATACGACCAAACCCATTGAATTTACAAAGTCTTCTATTGTTTCAATATCTAATAGGTGTGCATCAATACCTTCAAGTGCTTCTTCACTCACTTTAAGTTGTGGTTCTGAGCATTCACTTTGCTTAATGCCAAATAAGTCAGCCAGCATTTTATCAAGCTTGACTGTATTAATTGGTTTAGCCAGTGCGCCTTGTATTGATATACCCTCAAGCTCTTTTTCAGCACTACGTACATTAGCTGTTAAAGCAACTATTGGTAATTTATCAAAATGGCTATCTGAACGTATTTGCTTAGCAACCACGTCACCGTTTATATCTGGTAACTGCATATCAAGTAGAACTAAGTCGAGATCATCTTCGGTTTCAACAAACGAAAGTGCATCCTCACCGGTTTCAGCCCATAAAACTTCATGGCCGCGTTGCTCTAATAAGTTTGTAGCAATTTCGGCGTTAAGAGGCACATCTTCCACTAGTAAAATATACAAGCCTCGGCCAACATAACTTTGCTCTGTAGGTGCAATACATAAACTAAGCGGTATTTGCACTGTAAAACAACTTCCCTCACCTTCAGTACTATTGACTGTGATTATCCCTTTCATTGCACTTACAAGTGCCTTGGTTACAGCTAAACCAATACCTGAGCCTATCGCGTTAGTCCCTTTTAAATCCGGTGCTTTGTAATACATATCAAATATATGGGCAAGCTGCTCGGGTGGAATACCTTGACCAGTATCCGATACCTTAATAACTAACCATGGGCCTTCTACACGATTTTCTCGGCTACATTCGAGTGTTACTTTTCCTTGTTGAGTAAACTTAACTGCGTTGTTAATTAAGTTCCAAACAACTTGGCGTAGTCGAGTTGGATCGAGCTGAGCATAAATATCAAGCATGCCATTGCGCTTAATATCAAACTCAAGTTCTTTCTGCTCTGCTATTAAACCCGCAAAGTTAACTACATCGTTTATAAAGTCTGACACATTTATAGAGTTGGTCGCTATATCGAGCTGATCTCTATCTATTTTATCTAAATCAATAATATCGTTAAAAATATTACCGAGTGTCTCAGCACTCGAAAAAATAGTATTACCCCAACTACGCTGCTGCTTATTCAAATCAGTATCAAGCAGCATTCGTGTTAAACCAACAATACCATTAAGCGGAGTACGCAGCTCATGGCTTAGCGTAGCAATAAACTTACCTTTATCTTTGTAGGCAGTTTCAAGTGCTTGAGCTGCTTCTTTACGGCTAGTAATATCACGACCAAAACCCAGTAAACCAATGTAGTCACCGTCATCATTTATAAAAGGTAATTTACGAAGCTCAAACCAACGTGTTTCACCGTCCACTTCATAGCCTACATCTATAGTCAGCGCTTTATGGCTTTGCTCTACTTCTTTATCGGTTGCTAAAACCTCAGCTAAAAAATGACTCGGGAATATCTGTTCAACCGTTTTGCCAATTAGTTCGCTACTTGATTTTCCCATTACTTCTTCAAACATTTTATTACAACCGGCAAATACACCGTTGTTATCGCGGTAATAAAATAAATCAGGAGATGAATCAACTATTGAGCGTTGCAACATACTTTGTTGAGCAAGTTCTTGTTGAGTTTTTTTACGTTCAGCAATTTCTCGTCGTAACTCTTCAATAGCACGGTGCTTGGCATGAAACGCCATTTTACGTTCATCAATTTCAATATTTAGACGACTAATATTATCTTTTAAGGTTTGATTTAGAAGCTTTTCTTGTTTGGTTGCGCTATCTAAATAAGCATACGATGCATCTAATTGGCGAATTGAATTAAGCAATACACTTATAATTAAAGGGGAAACCACAGCAGTAAAAAACACCACAGCCAAAATATCAACAAGATGCAATTCACCAATCGCTACATAATAAAACATGCTCGATAAAATAAGAGATACAGTTAAAAATAAGGTGTAACAAATAGCTGCGGTTTTAAATTCACCAAATCGCGTTATTGAGCTGGAAAGTACCCGAGCCCATGGGCTCAAAGAATAATCGGTCATACGTAATTTTATCTCTTAGCTGTGTGCTTAAATATAAAGAAGGCAATGCGCATGTATAAACATACCATTTACCCAGATTTTAGCATTTTTCTTCTCCCTATATTCATGTTGTGCGATAAAAACAGAATTTTTCATGTTTGATTTTGCTTCTCTCCTCAACTCATCATTTCAGCAATAAATTATTTAGTGTAAAATGCCCCGCTTTATTATCTCCAAATACGAGTAGCGCACATGCAAACCAATATGCCAGATATAGCAGACACAGCACCCGCTTTACAAACAGGTAAATTAGACTGGGTTGGCATGGGCGAAATCGAACTGCCATTTATTTTTGAATCGCGAGACTTATCACCGGTAACAGTAAACGCTAAAGCCCGTGCATTTGTTAATTTGCATAAAGAAGATGCCAAAGGCATTCATATGTCACGCCTATTTTTGGCACTTGACCTGCTTTCAACCGAGCAGCAAGTTAATCCGCAAACAATAGCGCAAGCACTCGATACCTTTATAACTAGCCACGAAGGGCTAAGCGATAAAGCACAAATTGAATTTAAATTTGAATTACCGCTACGCCGTAAATCACTATTAAGTGGTAAAGCGGGCTGGAAAAGCTACCCAGTTGTACTTACCAGTACAATTGAAAATAACATTATTAGCTACGAGCTAACCGTAGATGTTACCTATTCTTCAACGTGCCCATGCTCTGCGGCACTTGCGCGCCAGCTTATACAAAATGCGTTTAACGAAAAGTTTAACCAAGAAACCTTAAGCCAAAAAGATGTCCACGAGTGGCTAGGCACTACACAAGGTATTGTAGCGACACCTCACTCGCAGCGCTCTATTGCAAACGTAAAAGTAAAGCTTGATAGCAATATTCAAGAATTTGACGTTGTGACGCTAATTAATACCCTTGAAGCAGAACTTAAAACGCCTGTACAAGCGGCAGTAAAACGCGAAGACGAGCAAGAATTTGCCCGTTTAAATGGTCAAAACCTGATGTTTTGTGAAGATGCCGCACGTAAAATAAAAGCATTGCTGGAGGATGGTAATTACAGCGACTACTGGCTGCAAATAAACCATTATGAATCACTACATGCACACGATGCTGTAGCTATTGCGGTTAAAGGCATTGAAAGTGGCTACAAAGCTTAATTGCTGCGTAGTTTTACTTTTAAAACAAACGGTATTTATTTTATAACCCATACTTTTTAGGCACGTAAATTGCTTTATTTGAGCAGTGTCAATTTGTTGTTATGGAGTTACCGTATGGAATTCGCTTTATTATTAATCTTAGTGTTAGTTGTCGGGGCCTCTGTTGTTGCGTCAAAATTTAATGACGATGGCGGAAACCCGTATCCTTTTACCCGCAAGCAAACTGTTTTTACTCAGGTTGAAGGCGCTTTTTTAAATCTTCTCGAGCGTGCTGTTGGCGATCAATATAAAGTTGTTAGTCGCGTTAAGTTAATTGACGTTATTGACTGTAAGCAAGGTCTTTCTGTTAAATCTAAACGTGCTGCTTTAGCTAAAGCTAAAAATAAGCAACTCGACTTTGTATTAATCGACAAAGAAAAACTAACTATTGTTGCGGCTGTTGACCTAGTTAACAATGCCAATAAAGATGGCCACAAAGCTCAACGCGATTGGTTTGTAAACGGTGCATTAGAGTCTGCGGGTATTCCACATATTCGTATGAAAGTTAAATCGGGCTACCGTCCTTCTGAAGTACGCGATGCAATTATGTTTAAACTTGGTAAGCCTGCAGCAACACAAACGCAGCGCCCTGTTCGTAATCGCTCACATAAGCCAGCGGTACTTTCACCTTCTCAAGCTAAAGCACAAACAACTGCTTTAGCTGAAATTTAAAAACCAAATTAAATACTCTCCTAAAAAGTATTTAAAGCGAGCTCATAAACAAGCTCGCTTTTTTGTTTTTTATTACTAACTTCACGTATAATCAAGTGATTCAAACTCAGGAATTAAACATTATGAATGTTGGTATTATTGGCGCAATGGAGCCAGAAGTTAAAATTTTACGTGAAGCGATGCAAAACCCACAAATTTTAACTAAAGCAGGTTTCACTTTTTATACTGGTGAATTGGCTGGTAACACAGTAACACTTGTTCAATCTGGTATTGGTAAAGTAGCATCAACGATTGCAACCACCTTACTGATTGATAACTTCAAACCTGATTGCGTAATTAACACAGGCTCTGCCGGTGGATTCGATCCATCACTAAGTGTTGGCGACGTAGTAATTTCGTCAGAAGTACGTCACCACGATGTAGATGTTACTGCTTTTGGCTACGAAATTGGCCAAGTACCTCAAATGCCAGCAGGCTTTGCAGCTCACCCAAAATTAGTAGAAGCAGCACAACAAACAATCGAACAAATCAGTAATGTTAAAACACTTGTTGGCTTAATTTGTACTGGCGACACCTTCATGTGTGATCCAGTACGTATTGATAAAGCACGCAGTGATTTTCCTACAATGCTTGCCGTTGAAATGGAAGGCGCTTCAATTGCACAAACGTGTATTACGCTTAACACGCCATTTGTTGTTATTCGCTCAATGTCTGATATTGCAGGTAAAGAGTCACCACAATCATTTGAAGAATACCTAGAAACAGCATCAATCAACTCATCTAAAATGGTTGTCGCACTTTTAGAAAAGCTAACTGCAGTGTCTCTTTAAATGCTTAGCAATATTGTTCAAAACCACTTGGACTTTATTGCCTTCATACTAGCGCTCCTTGCTGAGCGCTTTATTCCTCTTGTTAGCTGGTATCATCCTAATACAGCGTTAAGCGCGGTTTTTAGTGCTATTGGCAAGCGTATATACAAACGCAAAGAACCTAAAAGCTATCAATATTTAGCAGCTATACTCGCAAGCACGCTCATTTTAAGTGTTATTCTCATTATAGTAGTGTTATTGCTTGAGTTTGCTTTTTACCCTGAATTACTCGCAGGTCTTATTTTATACTTATGCTTAGAAAGTAAGAGTATTGATAAAAAAGCGCTCCGTATTGCAAAGCTAACTAAACAAAATCAAAAATCGACGGCACGCGAATTACTAAAACCACTGCTTGCCCGTGAAGTTAATAGGCTTTCATCTCCTGGTATTATCAAAGCATTAATTGAGAGTTTAATACTGCGCACTGCTCGATACTATTTCGTAATTATATTTATATTTTTAGCCTTTGGCCCTATTGCTGCTCTCGCCTATCGATTACTTACTTTAATACAACAAGCCTGGCGTAGTGATATATCTCCAAATAGCTACTTTTTAAAACCGCTTAAAATTCTCTTGTTTATTATTGAGTATATTCCAATGCGCTTGCTGGCTTTAACTATTGCAGCAAGTAGAGCGAGCAAACAAAGCATGCACTACATAAAACATTACGGCAGGCACTTTTATCAAACTAATACTGGTTGGCTACTCAGTACATGTTCTGCATCACTTGGTGTACAACTAGGCGGGCCTGCGGTTTATTTGGGTACTCGCTTTAATAAAATGCGTATTGGTACTGATAGACTACCTACCCCCGAGGATGTGCCCGTTATAATTAATAGGTTAAATCAGGCCCGTGCATTTTGGTTGTTAGTAATTGTAAGTATTGAAATATTAAAAATGATTTAGTGACTATTTAGTGACTACCTCGTATCTATTTACAGACCCAATATACAAGCACAAAAAAACCAGCCTAGGCTGGTTTTTTAGTTTCATACTGTATTTAAGCTACAGTGATGTTTGCAAACTTACGTTTACCTACTTGGTAAATAGCCGTTGTACCTTTTGCTACTTCAAGTTTGGTATCAGTGATTTTATCTTCACCGTTAAGTTTAACTGCACCTTGCTTAATCATGCGCATTGCTTCTGACGTACTAACTACTAAATTTGCTTCTTTAAGCAAGTTAGCAATTAAAATAGTATCTTCTGAAATAGTGATTGTCAGCTCAGGGATTTCATCTGGTAATGCTTTTTTCTGAAAACGCTGAATAAAATCATCATGTGCACCTTGTGCATCAGATTCACTATGAAAACGAGCAATTAACTCTTTAGCTAGCTCTATTTTAATATCGCGCGGGTTAGTACCTTGCTCAACACGCTCTTTTTGAGCTGCAATTTCTTCAATAGAAAGCGCGCTTAATAAATCGTAATAACGCCACATTAGCACATCACTAATTGACATTATTTTACCAAACATATCGTTTGGCACATCAGTAATACCAATGTAATTACCAAGTGACTTAGACATTTTTTGAACGCCGTCAGTACCTTCAAGTAATGGCATCATTAATACTGTTTGCGGCCTTTGGCCTTCAACTTTCTGTAGCTCACGACCCATTAGTAAGTTAAAGCGCTGATCAGTACCACCTAGCTCCACATCAGACTCTAGTGCAACCGAATCCCAACCTTGTACCAGAGGGTATAAAAACTCATGAATTGCAATTGGTTGACCGCTGCCATAACGCTTTTTAAAGTCATCACGTTCAAGCATGCGCGCTACGGTTTGGTTTGCAGCAAGTTTTATCATACCTGCAGCGCCTAACTTTTCCATCCAAGTAGAGTTAAATGCAACAGTGGTTTTAGCAGGGTCGAGAATTTTGAATACTTGTTCTTTATATGTTTCAGCATTGGCTAATACGTCTTCGCGAGTAAGTGGTTTACGCGTTACGTTTTTACCTGTTGGGTCGCCAATCATGCCAGTAAAGTCACCAATTAAGAAAATAACCTCATGACCTAGATCCTGAAAGGTTTTCATTTTATTAATTAGTACAGTGTGCCCTAAGTGTAAATCAGGTGCTGTAGGATCAAAGCCTGCTTTTATTTTTAGCTTTTTGCCCGACTTTAGTTTTTCAACTAGTTCGTCTTCAATTAATATTTCTTCAGCACCGCGTTTTATCTCTGCTAGAGCGGTTTGTAAATCCACTTTGTATTACTCCAAAATTCTGCCTACGAAGGGGCGACTAGTTACTTGTAATCACGGTTTTTATTAAGGTTTAAACCGAACATATATATGTAGCTAACATAACAAATTTCTATCTAATTAAAATAACTTTTTAAGTTATTAGGGCAACTAAACTAAATGAATTGAGTCTTAGTTAGATAGGACGTTAAAAAAGGCTTTCTACCCTTGATTTTAGCGTAGTTTAAATCTACAAAACACTAGTATTCGCACATTATTAAGTATATCCTGCAATATTACGTATTTATTATCTTGACAGCAGAAAAAGGCACGTTATGGTTCACGTGGTTCACACGCTCCCCAAAAAACACAAATTGCTTATTCTAGGTTTGGTTTCTGCTATTGTTGGCTTAGCCTTTCTTCCTTCTGAAAAAGCCACTGCATCCAAAGACAATAGTGCAAATGCACTAGAAATTGGTAAGCGCTATGAGTTACAAGTTAAAGTTGATGACAACGAAAAATTAACTGAGCTAAATTCAGAGCAAGCAGCAGAAAAGTTACCAGAATACGACTTTGTCGATCATAAAGTTAAAAATGGCGACAATTTAGCAATTATCTTTAAGCGTGCTGGTTTTTCAGCTCAAACGCTTCATAAACTAATTAACACTAATGCAGAGACTCGCAAGCTAACTAAAATTCATCCAGGTGAAGTACTCAGTTTTGCTACTGCTGAAGATGGCTCTTTGGCTCAACTGCGTTATGTAATTTCAAAAACAGATACTTTATTTGTTACCTTAAACGACGAAGGTAATTACGATACAGCTATCGATAGTAAAGAAATTGAAACGCTAACTAAAACCGCTGGCGGCGAAATATCTAATAACTTTTGGACTTCAGCAATTGCGGCAGGTTTAAGCGAGCGCCAAATAATGAACTTTGCTGACATATTTGGTTGGGATGTTGATTTTGCAAATGATATTCGTAAAGGCGATTTATTTGGCTTAATTTACGAGTCTCATTATGTTGATGGCGAGTTTATTGGTACCGGTAAAATTATTGCCGCTGAATTTGTAAACCAAGGTCAGCGCTTTGCAGCGATTCGCCATACCGACGGCAATTTTTATACGCCTGAAGGGCGTAGCATGAAAAAAGCATTTTTACGTGCACCTGTAAGCTTTAAGTATATTAGTTCTAGCTTTAATCCTAAGCGACTTCATCCTGTTACTGGGCAAGTTAGAGCGCACCGTGGTATCGACTTTGCAGCACGCACTGGCACACCAGTAGTCGCATCAGGTAACGGTAAGGTAGTAAAAGCGGGTTACAGCAAGTACAACGGTAACTACGTATTTATCAGCCATGGCACACAATATGTAACTAAGTACTTACACCTAAATAAGAAACTAGTTAAAACAGGCCAAAAAGTTAAACAGGGCCAACAAATTGGTACTGTAGGTTCTACTGGTCGTGTTACTGGCGCGCATTTACATTATGAGTTTTTAGTAAATGGCGTTCACCGTAATCCTAAAACCGTTAAGCTTCCTAAGTCAGAGCCATTACCTCGCTCAGAACTTGCTAAGTTTAAACCGATTGCAGATAACTTTATTGCCCAACTTGAGCGCAATCGCGAGCTACAGTTAGCACTAAAATAAAGCTTATTAATAAACATTAAAAAAGCCTTTGCAGGTTAAATCTGCAAAGGCTTTTTTGTATACGCTATAAACCATCAATTCATTAATACATAAATGAGCTGAATAACTAAAGATACCATCACTAGCGGCCAAATATATTTACTGTATTTGGTTGCGCCATCAAGCCCTATTTTACTTTGATATTTTTCAAGTAATGGAATGAGTATCGCCAGCGCGACAAACAATCCAATTAAAATAACGAATATATTCATATTAGCGCCCTACTTATGGTAACTCATGCCCTTTAGCGCTGACATAAAGTGCATACCAATGCTCACGAGTTAGCTCTACGTTGACAGCATCACAAGAGGCTTTAATACGCTTGGCATTAGTTGTTCCAATAATAGGCTGAATAGATGCGGGGTGGCGAAGTAACCAGGCAATTACAATCGCCTCAGCAGAAGTATCATAAAGTGCAGCCAGTTTATTAACTAAAAGACTGGTGTTTATATCGGCCTGCGATGCGTTTGATAAATCACTACCACTGTATAAACCTTGGCATAAACTGCCCCAGCTTTGAATTTGAATTTCAAAATGGCGACAGTACTCAATACTACCTGGTGTAAAATTAAGATCTTTACCGTCACTGTTACCGGCATATACACCTTCATCAACAAACTGATGCTTTTGCAAACTAGCCTCAATTTGATTAGCCACAATAGGCATATCAAGTGCGTGTTGTAAAAAATTCATTTGGTGCTGCTGCATATTAGATACTGCAAAATTGCGCACTTTACCGCTTTCTTTTAAGCAACTAAATATACGAGCAATTTCGTTAACTTCCATGAGAGGATCAGGACGATGTAGCATAAGTACGTCTAAATACTCTGTATTTAATCGCTTCAAGGATGCTTCAACTGATTGCTCAATCCACTTTGATGAAAAATCATAGCGCTTTGGTCCTAAGTCATCTTCAAAACGAATCCCACACTTAGATTGAATATACATGTGCTCTCTAAGCTCTGGTCGCTCACTTAATGCTTTACCAAAAACCTGCTCAGCTTTACCAAAAGTATAAATATCAGCATGGTCAAAAAAGTTAATGCCACCTTCAATAGCATTATCTATACATTCATGAGTTTGCTTAACATGTGCATCAGTAATTGCGTCTTTATTCCAACCGCCGCCCAGACCCATGCATCCGAATACAAGTTTACTAACATGAGGTAAGTGCTTTGCTAAAGGTGTGTGAAGCATGATAACTATCCTTAAAATTTTGAAGAGCTGTTACTGTAAACAAAAAGCGCTGAACAAGAAACCATTTAGCGGCGAAGAAATTAAGAACAATAAAAAGCGCAGTAAACTGCGCTAATCGGTTTGATTAAAATTAATTTAACCAACAAGTGCTAATAAAATACCCGCAGCAACTGCACTACCAAGAACGCCCGCAACATTTGGTCCCATTGCATGCATAAGTAAAAAGTTATGAGGGTTACTTTCAAGGCCTACTTTGTTTACTACTCGTGCCGCCATTGGCACAGCCGATACACCTGCCGCCCCTATTAATGGGTTTATAGGTGTTTTAGATATGCGATTAAGTCCTTTTGCCATAAATACGCCAGATGCCGTACCAATTGCAAACGCGAGTGCGCCAAGTACTAAAATACCAATCGTCTCAACAGTTAAAAACTTATCTGCAGCAAGCTTTGAGCCTACAGCTAAGCCTAAAAATATAGTTGTAACATTGATGATTTCGTTTTGAGCACTGTTACTTAATCTATCAACAACACCTGACTCTCGCATTAAGTTACCTAAACAAAACATACCTACCAGCGGTATAGCAGCCGGTAAAAACATAGCCGTTAAGCTAAGCACCATAAGAGGGAAAATAATCTTTTCCTTTTTAGATACTTTACGAAGCTCTGGCATTTTTATTTTACGTTCTTCTGGTGTTGTTAACGCACGCATAATTGGCGGCTGAATAATTGGCACAAGTGCCATGTATGAGTATGCGGCTACCGCTATTGCACCAAGTAAATCTGGTGCCAGTTTTGACGCTAAAAATATTGCAGTAGGTCCATCTGCTCCACCTATAATCGCAATAGCCGATGCATCCTGTAAAGTAAACTCAAAGCCTGGCACATAGTTTAATAATATCGCGCCAAACAGAGTCGCAAAAATACCAAACTGTGCAGCCGCACCTAATAGCAACATACGTGGATTAGCAATAAGCGCACTAAAATCGGTTAGCGCCCCTACTCCCATAAATATCAATAACGGAAAAATTCCCGTATCAATACCCACATAATAAACGTAGTACAAAAGCCCACCAGGGTCTGACAAACCTGCCACTGGTACATTTGTTAAAATCGCACCAAAACCAATAGGTAGTAATAATAGTGGTTCAAAGCCTTTAGCTATCGCTAAAAACAGTAATAAACACCCTACCGTAATCATTATTAACGATGGGATTGTAAAGTTAGCAATGCCTGTCGCATTCCAGAGGTTTAAAATACCTTCCATCCTCTATTTACTCCTAAGCTAATGCAATCATAGCGTCGCCGGTAGTTACAGCATCGCCTTCACTAACTAACACTTCAGCAATTGTTCCGGTATGCGTAGCGCGTATTTCAGTTTCCATTTTCATGGCTTCCATAATAATCACTACATCGCCTTCGTTAACAACCTGCCCAGCTTTTACTTTAATCTTAAAAATATTACCGGCTAGAGGTGCGTTAAGCGTTTCGCCTGATGCTACCGAAGCCGACTGGGGAATGTGCTCAGAGTCTTTTAAGGTTACTTCTTTAAGTTCACCACCTTGCGCCACTACTACGTCGTAAACTTTACCATCTACTTTTACGCTGTATTGCTCAGCTTTAACGCTGTTATTATTTGATCCCGATTTTGGTGCTGCCTTATTGCTCTTATCTTCAACGGTAGGAATAGGCTCAAATGCACCTGGGTTGTTGCGGTTTTTAATAAACTTCAAACCAACTTGTGGAAACAATGCATAAGTTAGTACATCATCAATTTGATCATCAGCAAGTGTTAAACCTTGCTCTTGCGCTTCTTTTAATAATTCAGCTTCAAGCGTTGCAAGCTCTGGTGCAATGTTATCTGCAGGGCGACAAGTAATAACCTCAGCTCCATCAAGCACACGCTCTTGTAGCTCTTTATTCATTGGTGCTGGTGTTAAGCCATATTCACCTTTTAATACGCCAGCAGTTTCTTTAGTGATTGTTTTATAACGCTCACCGGTTAGCACGTTAAGTACAGCTTGAGTACCTACAATTTGCGACGTGGGTGTTACTAAAGGTAAAAAGCCAAGATCTTCACGTACACGTGGGATCTCAAGTAAAACTTCATTAAGCTTATCTGCCGCGCCTTGCTCTTTAAGTTGGTTTTCCATGTTTGTAAGCATGCCACCAGGTACTTGAGCTAGTAAAATACGACCATCAACCCCTTTTAAGCTACCTTCAAATGCCGCATATTTTTTACGTACATCTCTAAAGTAAGCAGCAATTTCTTCTAGGTGATTTAAATCAAGGTCAGTATCGCGCTCGGTACCTTCAACTATCGATACAATAGTTTCAGTAGCAGTGTGTCCGTAAGTCATACTCATAGATGAAATAGCGGTATCAAGCATATCAATGCCTGCATCAATCGCTTTTTGATAAGTCGCAGTACTTAAACCAGTTGTAGCATGGCACTGCATAGCAATAGGAACCGATACAGTTTCTTTAAGTGCTTTAATTAGTTTTTCAGCATCGTATGGCTTTAATAAACCCGCCATGTCTTTAATACAAATTGAGTGACAACCTAAATCTTCTAATTGCTTAGCAAGAGTCAGCCACATTTCAAGCGTATGAACAGGGCTAACTGTGTACGAAATAGTACCTTGAGCATGTGCGCCTACTTTTATAGCCGCTTTAATAGCTGTTTCAAGGTTGCGTACATCGTTCATTGCATCGAATATACGAAATACGTCAACGCCATTTTTATGTGCGCGTTCTACAAATTTTTCAACTACGTCATCAGCGTAATGGCGGTAACCCAATAGATTTTGACCGCGTAATAGCATTTGTTGTTTAGTATTAGGCATCGCTTTTTTAAGCGCACGAATACGCTCCCAAGGATCTTCGCCTAAATAACGAATACACGAATCAAATGTAGCACCGCCCCACGATTCAATAGACCAATAACCTGCATCATCTAGCTTGCTAGCAATAGGTAGCATATCGTCTAGGCGCATACGTGTTGCGAGCAATGATTGGTGCGCATCGCGTAATACCAATTCTGTTAATTTTAATTTAGCCATGTGTGTGCCCCTTATTTGTTATTTGATTTGTACTGAGCAATGGCAGCACTAATAGCAGCGATGTACTCATTAGGCACACCTTGAGATTTAAAAGACGGTGATTTAGCTGGTGATGCCTCTGGTTCGCTAAAGCGCGTCACCAAATTAGACATAAGCGTTACTGCACCAATTAATATCGACAGAAATACAAACACCCCAACCATACCAGTTAGCATTAAGCTACCAGCCGTTGTGAGTAGAGCACCTATATCCATTTTTCTCCCCCTTGAAACCCATATCGAAAATAAAAAATCGATTTAATTAAATATTTATTCACTGGATGATAACAAAACTAGTCGCTTTGTCTACATCTTGTAAATTGGTAAAACCAATTAAACTATAAACAACATAACACTCAACTTATTTACATGCCATAACCCAGCAACCATACGCCATATAATACACGTAGGAAATAACGACTATAGCTAATAGTTATATAGAAGTTGTTAATTAACTATTCAACTTAATAAAAATACACACCAAACTTTATAATAAGTACAAAAACACACACCAATTGTTAATTGGTCTTACCAAAAAAATATTCTCAGTGGATTTTTGCCAGCAATTTGTAACAGTGTGAATAACTTACATAACAAAGCGTAAAAGTTACTAACTAACAAATAACTAAAAACATAACCAAAAAACATAAGCTATTGATATTAATAAAAAATAAACTTTGGCATGTAACTGGCATTAGTTATTATGAGCAAATTTGATAACCAAGGAGAAAACAATGTTACGCTGGACAATTACATTTTTAGTTATTGCTTTAATCGCTGCAGTGTTAGGTTTTGGTGGCATCGCAGGTGCCGCAGCTGGTATAGCAAAAATTATATTTTTTATCTTTTTAGTACTTTTAGTGATTTCATTAGTTTCAGGTGCACTACGTGGTAAATCGCCCAGGTAGATAAAGCATTCAACTAACACACTAAAATTTAATTAATACTTACAAGGAATTACATTATGAATTCAACAACTGTAAAAGCAGCACTAATCGGTCTATTCGCAAGTTTTTTCATCATGGGTTGTGAAGACAACCATGCAGAAGACGCAGGCGAACGTATTGACGAAGCAGTAACTGACGTGCAAAACAAAGTAGAAGATGCATGTGAAAATGTTAAAGAAGGCGTAAACGCTGAAGAAACTAACTGTTAATTCTTCTTTTATCGCTAAAAAACGGCCTTAGGGCCGTTTTTTTGTGTCTGTAATAAAATCACTGACTATAAAGCTGCTCATTTAGCGGTTAGCTTGTTAAAATAAAAAAAACGATATTTAAAGCAAGGCAATATGGCATTTACAACAACCTACACGCTAGATAAACCCTACTTTTATGAGTGCTTTGATGAGTCACTCCCGTACAGTAAACGCGCCAAACCTAAGTACTTTTTACTTGTACTACTGGTTGCGCTTGGTTTATTTGGCATTTATGTTTTAAACGATCATTACTTAGGATCGTTTATGATCATGCTAGGTGTACTAGAGTGCGTCGCTTTTTACTATCGCAGACCTTGGTGGGTAACCAGACAAATGCTCAGCAGAGCATCAGGCTCAGAAGTAACACTTACCTTTGATGAAGAAGGTATTAAATCAGCTAATCATTACAAAAGCTTTCAGCTAACTTGGCAAGACATAAGCGAAGTAATAGATACGCAGCAAGGTATTATTATTAAAAATAAAAGCGGCATGCAGTATATTTCAAAACAAATATTAACCCCAGAAACACTCGCTTTTATAAACAAAAAAGCCACTCAGTGAGTTAACACCATTCAGTTAAGCATGCTTTGACTTAATGGTGTACCGAGTTTTTGAAATTCGAACGGTCCTACTTTTGGGCCGTTTTCTTTTTTCTGGAAGAATATAACGTTTCACTCGTTCTCGCAT
>NZ_JACGWD010000159.1:0-902 GCF_014077565.1 Pseudoalteromonas sp. 5Ae-yellow | reverse complement strand
AGTTATGGGTACAGGCCGAAACGAAGTTGTCATGACGCCATCAGCAAAGCCACGGTATTTATTCGTAAATATCACCGTGAGTGGGTGGTTGATATGGATCTGTCGAAGTGTTTTGACCTACTCGATCACGACTTGATCATAAGCAGCGTCAAACGCAAAGTGACAGACGGTAGCATCTTAAAACTGCTCAAACAGTTTTTAAAAAGCGGAGTAATGATAGGCAATAATTGGGAAGCGAGTGAGCTAGGAAGTCCACAAGGTGGTGTTATCAGTCCACTGTTGGCGAATATCTACCTAGATGCATTTGATCAAGAAATGAAAAAGCGAAATCACAGAATAGTGAGGTACGCCGACGACATATTGATCTTATGCTGCACAGAAAAAGCAGCCAAGAATGCACTCACAGTAGCGACTCAGATACTCGAAAAAGGCTTAAAGTTAACAGTCAACCAAAAGAAAACGCACATAGCGCATAGTAGTGAAGGCGTAAAATTTTTGGGAGTGGAGATAGGCAGTAATTGGACGCGTATCCAAGCCACAAAACTCAAAGGCTTTAAACAAAGAGTAAAACGATTAACAAAGCGAAATAGTGGCATGAACTTAATTGAAGTAATAAAAAGACTCAATCCAGTGGTGCGCGGCTTTGTAAATTATTTCAGTATAGCCAATTGTAAACGAGTGCTAAATTTGTTGGCAAGGTGGGTGAGACGACGATTAAGGGCAATTCAGTTAAGGTTGTGGAAAAACCCAGCGAGGTTGCATAAGCGACTAAAACAATTAGGGAAAAAGCCGCCATTTAAGTTCATCAAAATGAACTCATGGCGAAACTCTCTAAGTCCATTATCGAATGTAGCGATGCCAAACCAATGGTTTGAGGAGCAAGGTTTATATTCAATGGAAAA
>NZ_JACGWD010000179.1:0-340 GCF_014077565.1 Pseudoalteromonas sp. 5Ae-yellow | reverse complement strand
AGATGCACGCCCTGTGCGCTTGGTATCTTTCCAGCCTCCTAACTTTGCCAGTTCCTGATACGCCCATGACATATTTGGAGCAGTTTCAGGCAATGGTGTTTTTATTCTCTTTAACCACAATAACTTCCATGCTTTGGGAGATAACAGTTGTTCACAACTTGGAGAATCAGGCTGCTCATTGGTGAACTTTAGTTGCAATATTCGCGTCGCAATAAAGCCATTAATCGTCACCAATCTTTCCATGTTATCTTGGCTTTGAAGGCGTAAACTTTCGATATCCGTGCCATCACTTTTCCAGACTTTATGGTATTCCTCTACAAGCCAACGGTGCTCATAGTAG
>NZ_JACGWD010000223.1:0-242 GCF_014077565.1 Pseudoalteromonas sp. 5Ae-yellow | reverse complement strand
AAAGCCATTAATCGTCACCAATCTTTCCATGTTATCTTGGCTTTGAAGGCGTAAACTTTCGATATCCGTGCCATCACTTTTCCAGACTTTATGGTATTCCTCTACAAGCCAACGGTGCTCATAGTAGGTGATGATAGCTAAGGCGTCTTCTTTGCTGGTGACTGGTTCACTGGTTAATAGGTGCCAGCTTAAGCCGTTCTCAGCGTTTCCTCTCTCTGCACTGCCGACATAGTAAACTGGGA
>NZ_JACGWD010000222.1:0-242 GCF_014077565.1 Pseudoalteromonas sp. 5Ae-yellow | reverse complement strand
TGATGATAGCTAAGGCGTCTTCTTTGCTGGTGACTGGTTCACTGGTTAATAGGTGCCAGCTTAAGCCGTTCTCAGCGTTTCCTCTCTCTGCACTGCCGACATAGTAAACTGGGAGGGAGCGTCCTTTCTTATTGTAAGGCGCTTTGAGTGTCACTGGCGCATAGGTGATATCCAGTGTTGCGCTTCGGGCTTTTCTTCCTCCTTTTTGTGCAATGTGGATGTGTTTGGTGCCTGCACTCATC
>NZ_JACGWD010000175.1:0-366 GCF_014077565.1 Pseudoalteromonas sp. 5Ae-yellow | reverse complement strand
GGACTGCCTATCTATTCCGGCCGCTCCTTTCGCTGCTTTCACTTTTTTGAATCCCTTGTACAGGTTATTAATATCTAATAATTGCCCATACAAGCTGTAGTAAACTGTCATCAATTGCCTTTGCTTACGGTATGTCTGTCGTTTCACATTGATGTATAGTGGTGTTCTTCATGAGGACATTAGGTGTGCTAGCCGAATGGCAATCTGCCTAAGTGGTCGCTCATTACTCCCATGCTCGGCCTTCAGTTCTCAGCGTCCACATTCCTGCTTAGCCGTCATCTCTTGCCTATTTCCGTCGAAATACATGTGAGCCTATACGTCGATACTCCTGATTTTCATACACTTAAAGAATACTTCCCCCCTTCG
>NZ_JACGWD010000169.1:0-489 GCF_014077565.1 Pseudoalteromonas sp. 5Ae-yellow | reverse complement strand
CTTCGCTTCCTGAGTGCTGGCAGGCCAGACTGGTTCTTTATCCTGAGCCAATGGGGCCTGGAAAAATAAAAGGTCTGCTGTGCTCTTTGGATGATAAACAGGCTTTTGGTGCACAGGCCATTCTTGATGTCTATTTCGAGCGCTGGGAAATTGAAAATAGCTATGGAGAAATAAAACACCAGATGCTTGAGGATAGTATTCTTTTGCGTAGTCAGACTGTGGATGGAGTCAATCAAGAGTTATGGGGTATATTGCTAGCCTACAATTTAATTCGAGTAGAGATAAGTCGAATAGCCAAAGAGGCTAAAGTCTCCCCGCTGAGAATTAGTTTTGTCATGGCTTTGCGGGATATACAGGATGAAATACTCTGGTGTGCCATCGCTTCGCCAGGTTCAATTCCAAAGAAATTAAGGGCAATGCGAGAACGAGTGAAACGTTATATTCTTCCAGAAAAAAGAAAACGGCCCAAAAGTAGGACCGTTCGAATTT
>NZ_JACGWD010000221.1:0-242 GCF_014077565.1 Pseudoalteromonas sp. 5Ae-yellow | reverse complement strand
ACCCTGACTAAGGGGAAGATAATCTGAATGGCAAGGGCGTCACTGGCCAACGGTGGGGTCTGAAGGAAGCCATAAGAAGTTAGAGGTACACAACTAACCGTAACCTGTTTCGGCAGTATTGGTGGGTCAGCGTGCAAAATAGCGCAACGCCCTATACTTAGTCAGACCAATACTGTGCTTGAGGGTGGGATTTCTAACAGGGAGCCAGTGCAGTAACTGGGGAAGCCTGGCATCTAAACTTA
>NZ_JACGWD010000171.1:0-431 GCF_014077565.1 Pseudoalteromonas sp. 5Ae-yellow | reverse complement strand
GTATTGGTGGGTCAGCGTGCAAAATAGCGCAACGCCCTATACTTAGTCAGACCAATACTGTGCTTGAGGGTGGGATTTCTAACAGGGAGCCAGTGCAGTAACTGGGGAAGCCTGGCATCTAAACTTAGTGTAAATAAGTGGCCTAAACTCAAGGGGAAACCCAAGGTTTAACGTCGGTGTGAGGTGGCAGATGAACCCGTAGTAGTGAGTAAGGCTAGGCCGATGAAAGCCAGTAATGGTGTGGAGGACAAAACCAAGCCGACTATCAACAGAATGTTTGATAGGGTCAATTTTAATCAAAAGTTTTAATTGATTGCGAAGGGGGGAAGTATTCTTTAAGTGTATGAAAATCAGGAGTATCGACGTATAGGCTCACATGTATTTCGACGGAAATAGGCAAGAGATGACGGCTAAGCAGGAATGTGGACGCT
>NZ_JACGWD010000165.1:0-664 GCF_014077565.1 Pseudoalteromonas sp. 5Ae-yellow | reverse complement strand
GGCACATTATGATTAACGAACATACTCATTGGGCAAAACAACAATTCGGTAAATCGGACTTAGGTGATCCAAGAAGAACAGCGCGTCTGGTAAAGTTAGCATCAACGCTTGCAAATGAACCAGGAAAACCACTTGTAAACATCACTCAATCCCCCGCCGATATGGAAGGTGCCTACCGCTTTATTCGCAACGAGAATATTGACGCAACGGCTATAGCAGAGTCAGGCTTTAAAGCCACGGTTGAACAAGCAAAAAGTCATAACTTATTGCTCGCATTAGAAGACACGACCACACTAATTTATAAACATTCCTCCATTCGAGATGATTTGGGTCATGTCGGACGAGGAGCAAAACAACGAGGCTTGTTAGCTCATAGCGTATTACTGTTTGCGCCAGACACAAAGCAAGTTGTGGGATTAATTGAACAGTCTCGCTGGAGTCGTGATATCAACACGATTGGAAAAAGAGAAAAACACGCGACGACTTCTTACGAAGAAAAAGAAAGTTACAAGTGGGAGTCAGCGTCACGAGCGATGGCAGAGCGGCTGCAAGGACAAATGGCGAACGTGATATCGGTGTGTGACCGCGAAGCGGACATCTACGAATACTTGCAGTATAAACTGACCGAGCAGCAACGATTCGTCGTACGCTCGATGCAAAGTCG
>NZ_JACGWD010000177.1:0-344 GCF_014077565.1 Pseudoalteromonas sp. 5Ae-yellow | reverse complement strand
CACCCGAGTTCTCTCAAGCGCCTTAGTATTCTCTACCTGACCACCTGTGTCGGTTTGGGGTACGATTCCATATAATCTGAAGCTTAGAGGCTTTTCCTGGAAGTATGGCATCAACAACTTCATCACCGTAGTGACTCGTCTCGTGTCTCAGGTTTAGTGTTTGTCCGGATTTACCTAAACAAACGCCCTACTCACTTTCACATAGACTACCAACGCTATGCTTGCTTAGCCTGCTCCGTCCCCCCATCGCAATTATATCGAGTACAGAAATATTAATCTGTTTCCCATCGACTACGCCTTTCGGCCTCGCCTTAGGGGTCGACTTACCCTACCCTGATTAACAT
>NZ_JACGWD010000153.1:0-1165 GCF_014077565.1 Pseudoalteromonas sp. 5Ae-yellow | reverse complement strand
TCATATATGGTCTCCTCCAGTATTGCAAGGTGTCATTCAACGATAGCAGGGACAGGTTTGCTGTCATATATACGGTCTTTTAGTGAAGATTATTACTTCTGACCTTGATGTAATCCGCGCATATTGTCCTGATCAGGTTATCGGTATTTACTACCACTGAACTCTATAGGTTTTCAATATGCAGGTTTGACCTGTTATGTCATCGTTTTAGCCACTTACGCAATTCTTTGAAGAGTATTTATACGGGTGAGTAACTCTCACCTGAAGCGCTAATAGCCCAAGCCATTCTCGCCATCTTGTTGGCATAAGCTACACATGCTCGATTATGCCCTCGAGTTTGAACCAGTCGGTTTATCCATTGACTTAATTTATCATTCTTCGTTTTTGCTCTTGAGACAACCGCTTTTGCTCCTTGGATCAACAGGCACCTTAAGTAGCTATTTCCTCGCTTACTTATCCCAAGTAAAGTATCTTTTCCGCCACTACTGTGTTGACGCGGAACGATACCTAAAGACGCTGAAACATCGCGGCCTCTTTTATAGTTACTGCCATTTCCAACTTCATTGAAATAGGCGCTTGATACCATAGGACCAAATCCAGGTATTGTTTGGATCCGTTGGCAAATATCATTATTTTTTGCTGTTTCAACTATTAATGTACTGTAAGTTTCAATGCAGCTGTCTAAGTTACTCAATTGTGTTTCTAACTGCTTTAGTACCGCTTTAAATGCGCCTGATAATCCGGTATTTTCATCTTCTAAAATTAGGGGGATACTTTTGCGTATTGTGTTTACACCCTGATTTAAAATAATTCCGTATTCAGCAGTTAAGCCTCGGATTTGATTGCATAGTGCCGTTCTTTGTCTGACCGCTAATTCTCTCGCTTTGTGCTGTGCTTGGTTATCTTGTTGCTCAACTGATTTTATACAGACACTCTTAATATGATGTTGTTTTGAAGCAACGCTAATTGCTAAAGCATCGTTATAATCATTTTTATTGCCAACTAAGAAGGCTTTTACATGCTGAGGTGGAATAAGCTTTATCTGATGACCACATTTTCTGATTTCTCGAGCCCAAAAATGAGAAGTTGCACAGGCCTCTAAAGCAACTAAACACGTAGTGTGTTGTTGGAAAAAAGATAACACTTGCGCACGCTTTAACATTTT
>NZ_JACGWD010000231.1:0-231 GCF_014077565.1 Pseudoalteromonas sp. 5Ae-yellow | reverse complement strand
GATACACCTGCTCTTGCTGAGCACTTTCACTATATTAAGCACAGTAAAAACCGTCATACAGAATATCCTATTGTACGCCTATGCGCCTTAAGCTCCTTGCGTAGCCGGTTGATACACCACGTTGCCTTCGGGCCCAGTTATCAAGGTGAGGTGAACTACGCAAAGCAGTTATTTAGTCATGTAAGTGATAACAGTCTAACTATTTTTGACCGATGTTATCTCAGCGCTGAG
>NZ_JACGWD010000225.1:0-240 GCF_014077565.1 Pseudoalteromonas sp. 5Ae-yellow | reverse complement strand
CCGGTTGATACACCACGTTGCCTTCGGGCCCAGTTATCAAGGTGAGGTGAACTACGCAAAGCAGTTATTTAGTCATGTAAGTGATAACAGTCTAACTATTTTTGACCGATGTTATCTCAGCGCTGAGCTACTGATTAATTGGCGTAAGCAACACCCACAGTCGCACTGGATGGTCCCGATTAAAAGCAACACGCAATACACCGTCATTGAATCTTACTCTGAGCATGACTTCAAAGTAGA
>NZ_JACGWD010000136.1:0-2355 GCF_014077565.1 Pseudoalteromonas sp. 5Ae-yellow | reverse complement strand
GTAAGCGTCTAGCGAACCACACCTAGCATCGATGTTCTGATTATCTAAAAATACCTGCTCAATGATAAATTCGGAGCAGGTGATGAAAACTTACAGAACAAGCGCACAGTGGCAGCAGCTTTTGCTGAAACGCAGTACGTTTAGTGGTACTAATATTGAATTCTGCCAACACCATAATGTCGCTATTACGACTTATTATAAACAACGTGCTTTACTGGCAAAAGACCAGCCTAATTCCACCTTGCCAGTGCACACGCAGTGCCTTACATCATCACGTTTTGTCCAGGTAAAACAAACTACTGAAGTCTGCGCGCAAACTCGTCAAAATACGCTGCAGTTTGATACGCTAACCGGCCAACTCACGTTTCCTATCGATTTAGCGACGGCCGATATCGTTGCCATTATTAAAGGGCTAACGGTATGAGGATGTTCGTTGATGTACCCACCGTCTATTTATGTGCCGATGCCGTTGATTTTCGAAAATCAATTAATGGTCTGGCGGCGTTGGTGGAAGCAGAGCTTGAACTACCCGTGCTCAGTGGTGCGCTATTTGTGTTTTGTAATAAAGGCCGTGACAAACTCAAACTGCTTTACTGGGATAACACCGGTTTTGCACTGTGGTATAAGCGATTAGATAAGCATAAGTTCAAATGGCCCAAACTCATGTCACCCACCATGACCTTAAGCGAGCAGCAATTACACTGGTTATTATCGGGTTATGATGTGATTGGACACAGTAAAATTGATGTCGCAGGTAAGAAAATGCTTTAATATTTGCGATCGATTGATGATCATCAAAGTGAGTTCAGTTAGCACTGCAAAGCCTTTGATGATGCCTTAAAATAGGCGTCATGAAAAATGAACTCGCCCTTAAACAGCGCATTGCTGAACTTGAAAAACTGTTAGCGCAGAAGGATGCCCAGATTGCGGCATTGGAAGAGCGCTGGAGCTTGGCCCAACAAAAACAATTCGGCAAAAGTGCTGAAGGCTTTGCCGGGCAAGGCGAGTTATTCAATGAAGTGGAAGAAATTGTTGAGGAAGTTGAGGCAGAGCAACAATCCATTAGCTATACCCGTAAAAAGCCGGTGCGTAAGCCACTGCCAAAAGACTTACCTCGTGAGCAGGTTATTCACGACATCATCGACAAAACCTGTGATTGCTGTGGCGGTGAGCTACATAAAATGGGTGAAGATAAGTCAGAAAAGCTTGAGTTCATACCCGCTAAAATCAAAGTGATTGAGCATATTAGGCCTAAATACGCCTGCCGTCACTGTGATAAATCCTCAACTCAGACACAGATTAAACAAGCCTCAATGCCTGCCATGCCCATCAACAAAGGCATTGCAACCAGCAGTTTGCTCAGTCAGCTTATCACCAGTAAATACCAATACGGGTTACCGCTGTATCGCCAGGAAGCGATGTTTAAGCAATACGGTATTGAACTCAGTCGACAGACCATGAGCAGCTGGATAGACAAATCAGCCACACTCTTCGCGCCATTAGTTGAACGGCTTAAAGCCGAGCTGTTAAGGCAACCCACGCTGTTTGCCGATGAAACGCCATTAAAGGTGGTGAAATCGGACAAAGTAAACAGTTACATGTGGGTGTATTGCTCGGGTCGAGATTCACCAGACCCGAATAATCCTATCCCTAATATCGTACTTTACGACTTCCACAATAGTCGCGCGGCCGCCTGCGTGGTCAATTATCTTGATGGATATCAAGGGTACTTGCACGTGGATGGCTATCAAGCCTATGCCAGAACAGAGGCAACCTTAATCGGCTGCTGGGCGCATGCTCGTCGTAAATTTATCGACGCGAAAAAGCTACAAGGTAAAAACAAAACCGGCAAAGCGGATGTGGTATTGAGCCTTATCCAAAAACTGTACGGCGTTGAGTCACGCATCAAAGATAAAAGTGTGGATGACAAATATACGGCAAGACAAGAGGTTAGCCTGCCTATTCTTAGCAAGCTAAAAATATGGCTTGAGCAGGATCAGCCAAATTTAGTGGGGAACAGCAAACTGATAGAGGCAGCTAATTACCTGGCAAATCAATGGCACAAGCTCATACGCTATGTTGATGATGGCCGACTTAGCATCGATAATAATAGAGCAGAACGCGCGGTAAAACCGTTTGTGATAGGCCGAAAGAATTGGTTATTTAGCCAAACGGCTAACGGTGCCCATGCTAGTGCCACCCTTTACAGCATTGTGGAAACCGCCAAGATAAATGGTCTAATCCCATTTAATTACATCTGTGCTTGCCTTGATGAACTGTGCCAGCCTGAGCCCGATATCGACAGCTTGTTACCCTGGAATTTTAAAACATAGGTGTAGTTCGCTAGACGCTCAC
>NZ_JACGWD010000240.1:0-214 GCF_014077565.1 Pseudoalteromonas sp. 5Ae-yellow | reverse complement strand
AGGCAACGTGGTGTATCAACCGGCTACGCAAGGAGCTTAAGGCGCATAGGCGTACAATAGGATATTCTGTATGACGGTTTTTACTGTGCTTAATATAGTGAAAGTGCTCAGCAAGAGCAGGTGTATCGGGTGCACGAAATTGCGTTCCATCGACAGAAAATAACCGGAGTCCATACCACGTATCATCAGCATCTTCTTCTTGTGTCCAATGGGC
>NZ_JACGWD010000239.1:0-214 GCF_014077565.1 Pseudoalteromonas sp. 5Ae-yellow | reverse complement strand
GGTGCACGAAATTGCGTTCCATCGACAGAAAATAACCGGAGTCCATACCACGTATCATCAGCATCTTCTTCTTGTGTCCAATGGGCTGCACATAGGTGAAATAAGGCTTGGAGGGGGTCGCTACTCAGGCGCTGTCTCGCTTGAGGAATAGCACTTGGAGCAACCGTATCGCCCAGGGTATCAGTGAGTGTTAAATCTAACTTCTCAACAACGT
>NZ_JACGWD010000189.1:0-305 GCF_014077565.1 Pseudoalteromonas sp. 5Ae-yellow | reverse complement strand
GCACATAGGTGAAATAAGGCTTGGAGGGGGTCGCTACTCAGGCGCTGTCTCGCTTGAGGAATAGCACTTGGAGCAACCGTATCGCCCAGGGTATCAGTGAGTGTTAAATCTAACTTCTCAACAACGTCACTAATAGAGCGGTCGCGAAAAAGACCCATTGCAATGATAAGCCAGACGACAAGCTCAGCAGGTAACTTACGTTTGCGAATACTTGCTTTATCGGTCTGCTCGAGCACATTAGAAATCCACTCAAGAGGGATATGTTTCTGAAATGTAGATAAAGAGTCAGGAGTGGCGAATATATC
>NZ_JACGWD010000163.1:0-792 GCF_014077565.1 Pseudoalteromonas sp. 5Ae-yellow | reverse complement strand
ATGCCAAGATTAATGTTAACAGACGGGACATGGAATGTCTTATCAAAAGTAATGTACTTAAGTGGTCGAATTTATAATAAGCCCGACCATAGAAAAACGCTCGAAGGCATACTGTATAAGATGCGCACAGGTATTCCATGGCGAGATTTACCTTCTGATTTTGGCCGTTGGAGTGCTATCTACAGACGGTTTAATTTATGGTCCAAAAAAGGGATTTTGAATGAACTGTTTCGCGCATTATCTCGTGATGCGGACATGGATTGGGTCTTCATTGATGGCAGTATTGTCAGGGCTCATCAACATAGTTGCGGTGCAAGAACTGCTGACAATGAATCAATTGGAAAGAGCCGAGGTGGAAATTCTACGAAAATTCATCTTGCAGTCGATAGCGGAGGGTTGCCTGTTTATTATGAATTATCCTGTGGAAATACGCATGATATCGTCCATGCAGAGTCACTCGTAGCTAATTGCCCAACAAGTAATATGGTTGTCGCAGATAAAGGCTACGACAGTGAAAAACTGAGAGCGTTTGTTCGTGATAATAACGCTACACCCGTTATTCCACGTAAGGGCAACAGTTTAGTAGGCAATGAAGATATTGACTGGTGCATGTACAAATATCGGCACTTGGTTGAGAATGCATTTGGCCGTATTAAGCAATATAGAGGGATAGCCACGCGGTATGAAAAGCTTGAACGAAATTATCATTCAATGCTCGCTTTAGCATTTACTATGATGTGGCTACCAATGTGGGCTGATTGATATATGTACTACAAAGATCAACAGCCCCTA
>NZ_JACGWD010000197.1:0-271 GCF_014077565.1 Pseudoalteromonas sp. 5Ae-yellow | reverse complement strand
TTGCCTAGTTCCTTCACCCGAGTTCTCTCAAGCGCCTTAGTATTCTCTACCTGACCACCTGTGTCGGTTTGGGGTACGATTCCATATAATCTGAAGCTTAGAGGCTTTTCCTGGAAGTATGGCATCAGCAACTTCATCACCTTAGTGACTCGTCTCGTGTCTCAGGTTTAGTGTTCGTCCGGATTTACCTAAACAAACGCCCTACTCACTTTCACATGGACTACCAACGCCATGCTTGCTTAGCCTGCTCCGTCCCCCCATCGCAATTATA
>NZ_JACGWD010000238.1:0-214 GCF_014077565.1 Pseudoalteromonas sp. 5Ae-yellow | reverse complement strand
GTGACTCGTCTCGTGTCTCAGGTTTAGTGTTCGTCCGGATTTACCTAAACAAACGCCCTACTCACTTTCACATGGACTACCAACGCCATGCTTGCTTAGCCTGCTCCGTCCCCCCATCGCAATTATATCGAGTACAGAAATATTAATCTGTTTCCCATCGACTACGCCTTTCGGCCTCGCCTTAGGGGTCGACTTACCCTACCCTGATTAACAT
>NZ_JACGWD010000141.1:0-1483 GCF_014077565.1 Pseudoalteromonas sp. 5Ae-yellow | reverse complement strand
ATGCCAAGCTAGAGCTATTACCCTATCGCTCTAGCTTTAATGAATTTAAACAGCATAAATATCACTGAAATAGTTGAGCAAACTAAAACTCAGTTACAAGAAGATAAAACACTCTCGCCAGCGTTGAAGATGTCTATTGAACTCATTCTTGTTGTCGTTGTTATGCTAGCTAGTAAATTAGGACTTAATAGTCAAAATAGTAGCATTCCTCCATCAAAAGATATCAACCGAACAAAGCCAACAAGAGAGAAGTCAGAAAAATCAGCTGGCGGACAAAAAGGCCGAGTAGGTAAAACGCTGACTCAAACAGAAACACCTGATGAGGTACAAGTCATTTTAGTTGACCGAGATTTTTTACCTAAAGGTCACTATCGTGAGGTGGGTTTTCAAAAGCGACAAGTCATCGATATAGATATCAGTAAAGTGGTGACCGAATACCAGGCTCAAATCCTTGAGAATGAGCAAGGGAAGCGGTTTGTTGGTGAATTCCCCCAAGGTGTTAACGGTCCTATTCAATATGGTGTTGGTGTGAAAGCCCATGCGGTTTACTTATCACAATATCAATTACTCCCTTATAACCGCATTGAAGAATACTTTAGTGACCAACTAGGTATTCCGATCAGTGCCGGCAGTTTATTTAACTTTAATGAACAAGCAGCGGCACTAGTAAAGTCATCGGGCGCAGAAGGTATCATCAAAGCGGCATTACAAAGCCCGCATCAAACTTTGCATGTTGATGAGACTGGCATTAATATCGGCGGTAAACGGCGATGGCTTCATGGTGCATCAACGACTTGGTGGACTTATTTTTATCCTCATGAAAAAAGAGGAAAAATAGCGATGGATGAGGCCGGTATTTTACCGCACTTTACCGGTGTGCTATGTCATGACCATTGGAAGCCATATTATCAATATACCCAATGCCAACATGCATTATGTAATGCTCACCACATCCGAGAATTAGAAAGGGCTTGGGAGCAAGACGGCATGCAATGGGCGAAGGATATGCAAACCTTACTTAAAGAAATGAATAAAGCTCAAATAGATAATCCCGACCTAGATAAAGGGGCTAAACAGAAATATCGTGAGCAATATCAAAAAATATTGCTTCAAGGTGACGCTAAATGTCCACCACCAGATAAAAGTAGCCGAGTGGAAGGTCAGCGAGGCCGATTAAAGCGAACCAAATCTCGAGCATTATTGGAACGACTAAGAGATTATCAAGATGATGTTTTACGTTTCATGATGAGCACTGGCGTGCCATTTACCAACAACCAAGGCGAGAATGATATTAGGATGACCAAGGTTCATCAAAAAATATCGGGGTGTTTTAGAAGTAAGCAAGGAGCTGAAATGTTCTGCTTGCTGAGAAGCTATTTATCGACTTGCAGAAAACAATATGTATCTGCAAGCCTAGCCCTTGAGTTATTATTCAAAAATCAGCTGCCTGATGTATTCATTTCAGATGAGGCTGAATAGTTAC
>NZ_JACGWD010000160.1:0-868 GCF_014077565.1 Pseudoalteromonas sp. 5Ae-yellow | reverse complement strand
TGTCGAAGTGTTTTGACCTGCTTGATCATGCTTTGATAATTAGCAGTGTTAGACGCAAAGTGACGGACAGTAGTATTTTAAAGCTGATTAATCAGTTCTTAAAAAGCGGGGTAATGATAGGCGAACACTGGGAGGCTAGTACGATAGGAAGCCCACAAGGTGGCGTAATTAGCCCGTTATTGGCGAATATCTACCTAGATGCTTTCGATCAAGAAATGAAAAAGCGTAATCACCGAATAGTGAGGTATGCAGATGATATCTTGATTTTGTGCAGCACAGAAAAAGCAGCGCAAGAAGCACTTAAGGCATCCACCCAAATACTAGAGCGAGACTTGAAATTAACCGTGAACCAAAAGAAAACCCATATTGCTCATAGCAGCAAAGGTGTGAAGTTTTTGGGAGTAGAGATAGGTAGCCAGTGGACACGGATACAAGCATCAAAACTCATCGTGTTTAAACAAAAAGTGAAGCAATTAACAAAACGTAACGGCGGCATAAATTTAGCAGAAGTAATAAAGCGGCTAAATCCAGTTGTGCGCGGTTTTGTAAATTATTTTAGTATAGCCAATTGTAAGCGAGAGCTAAAAGCCTTGGCAGGTTGGATCAGACGAAGACTAAGGGCAATACAGCTGAGGTTGTGGAAGAAGCCATCAAGGCTACATCGACGACTAAAGCAGTTAGGGAAAAAGCCACCGTTTAAGTTCATAAAGATGAACTCGTGGCGTAACTCACTAAGCCCTTTATCTTGTGTATCGATGCCAAACCAATGGTTTGAGGAGCTTGGTTTATATCCAATAGAAAAAGTGAATACGGGATGGCTTGCTTTATCAGCGTTTAGGAAATAAGTTGATAAAATGTGAAGGGTACA
>NZ_JACGWD010000161.1:0-815 GCF_014077565.1 Pseudoalteromonas sp. 5Ae-yellow | reverse complement strand
ATGGCAAAAGAAAAGTTTGAACGCGTAAAACCGCACGTAAACGTTGGTACAATCGGCCACGTTGACCACGGTAAAACTACACTAACTGCAGCAATCACTAACGTACTTGCAAAAGTATACGGCGGTGTTGCTAAAGATTTCGCATCAATCGATAACGCTCCAGAAGAGCGCGAACGTGGTATCACTATTTCAACGTCTCACGTTGAATACGATACACCTACACGTCACTACGCACACGTAGATTGTCCTGGTCACGCCGATTATGTTAAAAACATGATCACTGGTGCTGCTCAAATGGACGGCGCGATCTTAGTAGTTGCTGCGACAGATGGCCCTATGCCACAAACGCGTGAGCACATTCTTCTTTCTCGTCAGGTTGGCGTTCCTTACATCATCGTATTCATGAACAAATGTGACATGGTTGATGACGAAGAGCTACTTGAACTAGTAGAAATGGAAGTTCGTGAACTTCTTTCAGAATACGATTTCCCAGGTGATGACTTACCTCTAATCGCTGGTTCTGCGCTTAAAGCGTTAGAAGGCGAGAAAGAGTGGGAAGATAAGATTGTTGAGCTTGCAAACGCACTTGACTCTTACATCCCAGAGCCAGAGCGTGACATCGATAAGCCATTCATCATGCCTATCGAAGACGTTTTCTCAATCCAGGGTCGTGGTACTGTTGTAACTGGTCGTGTTGAAGCTGGTATCATCCGCATCAATGACGAAGTAGAAATTGTTGGTATCAATGATACAACTCGTTCTACTTGTACTGGTGTTGAAATGTTCCGTAAGCTTCTTGACGAAGGTCGTGCTGG
>NZ_JACGWD010000172.1:0-412 GCF_014077565.1 Pseudoalteromonas sp. 5Ae-yellow | reverse complement strand
AGGTCAAAACACTTCGACAGATCCATATCAACCACCCACTCACGGTGATATTTACGAATAAATACCGTGGCTTTGCTGATGGCGTCATGACAACTTCGTTTCGGCCTGTACCCATAACTTGATGGGTGAAAGTCGATGTCGAAGAGCGGTTGGAGAATGTTCAATAGTGTTTGTTGTACTATGCGGTCGCGAACTGTTGGAATTCCCAGCAGTCTCACACCACCATCATCTTTCGGTATTTCTATCCGTTTGACTGGCTGTGCGCGATACTGCTTGCTTTGCAGTTCACCTTGCAGTTGTTTCAAGTTTTCTTCTAAATTCAAGGCGAACGCGGCTATGGACTGCCTATCTATTCCGGCCGCTCCTTTCGCTGCTTTCACTTTTTTGAATCCCTTGTACAGGTTATTAATAT
>NZ_JACGWD010000147.1:0-1395 GCF_014077565.1 Pseudoalteromonas sp. 5Ae-yellow | reverse complement strand
TTTTTCGTTTATACCTAACTGGATATTTTTGTGTCTTTGCGAGCACCGTTCGCGGATAAGCTTTTCGCTTTCTTTTCTCCGGTAATATTAGCCGTTTACCGTTTTCACGTAGTTCTTTTAGCTTTTTAGGGATTGTCCCGGGGCTTCGACCTGAGCACCATAAAAACTCGTCTTGTATCAGGTATAATGCGTTTATGAAACTGATGCGTAATGGCTCCACTTTATGGGCTTTAGCCATCTCTGCCATTTCAAGTCTCACGATATTGTATGACGTCAGAATACCCCAGAGCTCTTGATAAATACCTTCCTGTTTCAAGCTCCGTAGCGCTGGCTTATTAGATAATTGATATTGCTTGAGCTCACCATATCCTCGCTCTATTTCCCATCGTTGCCAATAAACATCGAGTAGCGCTTTTAGCGGGTACTTTTCTGGACAGGCGCATGAGGTGATGAACCCTTTTATTTCACCTTTAGGTGTCGGAATTTGAATAAGCCTTGCTTGCCATGTATCACCTAGGTAAGGGGCTGATTTTTTAGCTTGTGGCGAAATAGGCATTGTTATTAAGTGGTCGTAATCGCTAAATGATTCCGTTATTTCATAGCGCATTTTACTTTTGATGGGCGTAAGCCAATGATGATTTTCGCTAACACCTTGCCAGCTCGTGAATAGTTCAGCCGAAAAGAAACCTCTATCAAATAGAGTTAGTGAATGTTCAGGTGCTGAGCCAACAAGCTGTTGAGCATAATGAATTTCACTTTGAGTAATGGGGCCAAACGCTGCATCGGATATTAAATGCGTTCTTGTCGACATCAAGGTTACAGCAAGTACTGAGGGGAAGTTCGTTGTCGATTGAGCATAGCCAAAATGACGGTTACTCGGCGTATCTTGGGTTTTAAATTGTGTACCGTCAACGCTTAGCAGCTTTAAACCACACACGTCATCAAAAGTTTGCGACTGCTCCCACTGCGTTGCTGTATGTTTAAAAAGGTGTTTCATAGGCGCTGCGCCTAGCTTTTCTTTCCCTTTTATAATACTGCTGGTCGCCAATGGTGGAAGCTCTCCTTTTGCGTCAGGAAAAGCGAGCTCTAGTTTGTCACAGACTTCAGATATTGAGCGGTTTCTTAATAAACCAATTCCTAACACAAGCCAAGCGGCTTGTTCGGCGGGGAAGCGTCGTTTGCGTACAGAGGCTCTTCCTGTTTGGGTAACAGCTTCTTCAATCCACTCAAGGGGAATGTGCTTAGTGAACGAATCAATATCACGATCTTGGCAAAACTCAGTCGTAAGGTGTAATTCTTTAATAAATTCAGACATAAAAATAGGCCACAACTTCTGTTGTAGCCTATTATGAGCCCTTTGAAAGATCGTTCAATTAGCTTAAACGATCTGCATTA
>NZ_JACGWD010000237.1:0-214 GCF_014077565.1 Pseudoalteromonas sp. 5Ae-yellow | reverse complement strand
AGGCAACGTGGTGTATCAACCGGCTACGCAAGGAGCTTAAGGCGCATAGGCGTACAATAGGATATTCTGTATGACGGTTTTTACTGTGCTTAATATAGTGAAAGTGCTCAGCAAGAGCAGGTGTATCAGGTGCACGAAATTGCGTTCCATCGACAGAAAATAACCGGAGTCCATACCACGTATCATCAGCATCTTCTTCTTGTGTCCAATGGGC
>NZ_JACGWD010000152.1:0-1269 GCF_014077565.1 Pseudoalteromonas sp. 5Ae-yellow | reverse complement strand
AACGGCCCTTCAGAGACTTTAAAAGTCTAGTGAGAACTCATCTCGAGGCCTGCTTCGCGCTTAGATGCTTTCAGCGCTTATCAGTTCCGAACGTAGCTACCGGGCAATGCCATTGGCATGACAACCCGAACACCAGCGGTTCGTTCACTCCGGTCCTCTCGTACTAGGAGCAACCCCTCTCAATTCTCAAACGCCCACGGCAGATAGGGACCGAACTGTCTCACGACGTTCTAAACCCAGCTCGCGTACCACTTTAAATGGCGAACAGCCATACCCTTGGGACCGACTTCAGCCCCAGGATGTGATGAGCCGACATCGAGGTGCCAAACACCGCCGTCGATATGAACTCTTGGGCGGTATCAGCCTGTTATCCCCGGAGTACCTTTTATCCGTTGAGCGATGGCCCTTCCATTCAGAACCACCGGATCACTATGACCTACTTTCGTACCTGCTCGACGTGTCTGTCTCGCAGTTAAGCTGGCTTCTACCATTACACTAACCGTACGATGTCCGACCGTACTTAGCCAACCTTCGTGCTCCTCCGTTACTCTTTAGGAGGAGACCGCCCCAGTCAAACTACCCACCAGGCACTGTCCGTAACCCCGATTCAGGGGCCAACGTTAGAACATCAAAACTACAAGGGTGGTATTTCAAGGTTGACTCCACAACAACTAGCGTCGCTGCTTCAAAGTCTCCCACCTATCCTACACATGTAGGTTCAATGTTCAGTGCCAAGCTGTAGTAAAGGTTCACGGGGTCTTTCCGTCTAGCCGCGGGTACACAGCATCTTCACTGCGATTTCAATTTCACTGAGTCTCGGGTGGAGACAGCGTGGCCATGGTTACACCATTCGTGCAGGTCGGAACTTACCCGACAAGGAATTTCGCTACCTTAGGACCGTTATAGTTACGGCCGCCGTTTACCGGGGCTTCGATCAAGAGCTTCTCCCTAAGGATAACCCCATCAATTAACCTTCCGGCACCGGGCAGGTGTCACACCGTATACGTCATCTTGCGATTTTGCACAGTGCTGTGTTTTTAATAAACAGTCCCAGCCACCTGGTCACTGCGGCTCCCGTCCGCTTAGAGAGCAAGTCTCATCACAGATAGGAGCGTACCTTCTCCCGAAGTTACGGTACGATTTTGCCTAGTTCCTTCACCCGAGTTCTCTCAAGCGCCTTAGTATTCTCTACCTGACCACCTGTGTCGGTTTGGGGTACGATTCCATATAATCTGAAGCTTAGAGGCTTTTCCTGGAAGTATGGCATCA
>NZ_JACGWD010000210.1:0-250 GCF_014077565.1 Pseudoalteromonas sp. 5Ae-yellow | reverse complement strand
ATATCCAGTGTTGCGCTTCGGGCTTTTCTTCCTCCTTTTTGTGCAATGTGGATGTGTTTGGTGCCTGCACTCATCAGCTCGCTTGCAAACGCATAGAGCTTATCCTCACCTTCTTCAATATGACGACTTTGCATCGAGCGTACGACGAATCGTTGCTGCTCGGTCAGTTTATACTGCAAGTATTCGTAGATGTCCGCTTCGCGGTCACACACCGATATCACGTTCGCCATTTGTCCTTGCAGCCGCTCTG
>NZ_JACGWD010000181.1:0-335 GCF_014077565.1 Pseudoalteromonas sp. 5Ae-yellow | reverse complement strand
GTAATGTCCTACTTTCACATAGCAAATGCTACACTATCATCGGCGCTGTTTCGTTTCACTACTGAGTTCGGCATGGAATCAGGTGGGTCCAAAACGCTATTGTCACCAAGCAAATTTGGGCGTTAATTCGTATCGCTACGCACTAACTGAATTTGGAAAATATCTGATAATATTTTTTAAGTCTTTCTAAGTAATATCTACTTTAGTCATATTAACTTCTGTCTAAACTGTCGCATAAAACGCGTTTGGCGTTGTATGGTTAAGCCTCACGGGTAATTAGTACAAGTTAGCTTAATGGCTCACACCACTTCCACATCTTGCCTATCAACGTTGTA
>NZ_JACGWD010000204.1:0-258 GCF_014077565.1 Pseudoalteromonas sp. 5Ae-yellow | reverse complement strand
AAATTCAGAATTCATTGAGCTGTCGAAAGACATAAAACTTTTTAATTGAAGAGTTTGATCATGGCTCAGATTGAACGCTGGCGGCAGGCCTAACACATGCAAGTCGAGCGGTAACAGAAAGTAGCTTGCTACTTTGCTGACGAGCGGCGGACGGGTGAGTAATGCTTGGGAACATGCCTTGAGGTGGGGGACAACAGTTGGAAACGACTGCTAATACCGCATAATGTCTACGGACCAAAGGGGGCTTCGGCTCTCGCC
>NZ_JACGWD010000200.1:0-264 GCF_014077565.1 Pseudoalteromonas sp. 5Ae-yellow | reverse complement strand
ATTGAGTTCTAACAGCCAACCTACTTAGGTAGCGAGGCAAACAAATTAGAGTCTCAATTGAAAACTGAGTGACCAACAGAATAGTTATTTCGGTAATTATTCGGCACAGTCAATTCAATATCGAAAGATATTAAAATAAATTCAGAATTCATTGAGCTGTCGAAAGACATAAAACTTTTTAATTGAAGAGTTTGATCATGGCTCAGATTGAACGCTGGCGGCAGGCCTAACACATGCAAGTCGAGCGGTAACAGAAAGTAGCTT
>NZ_JACGWD010000199.1:0-265 GCF_014077565.1 Pseudoalteromonas sp. 5Ae-yellow | reverse complement strand
GTCTAAAAATTCAGTTGTCCTAGTGACACATTTATGTGTCCCCATCGTCTAGAGGCCTAGGACACCGCCCTTTCACGGCGGTAACAGGGGTTCGAATCCCCTTGGGGACGCCACTTACTTATTTTAATAGGGAAGTGAAGTGTTATTAAGAAAGCTCGCCTGAAACGAGTCTAAAAATTCAGTTGTCCTAGTGACACATTTATGTGTCCCCATCGTCTAGAGGCCTAGGACACCGCCCTTTCACGGCGGTAACAGGGGTTCGAAT
>NZ_JACGWD010000150.1:0-1344 GCF_014077565.1 Pseudoalteromonas sp. 5Ae-yellow | reverse complement strand
TTTTTTGTGAATATAGAACAAGCACTGCAAGCAACACTTGAAGAAAGCAGCCGATACCATACCTTTGAAAAATTATCAGAAATTCTTGACCCTGAAATCATTGAACAAGGTTTTCAACAAGCAGGGATTGCAACCGTTCGTAAGCGAAGATTACCGCTTGAAGCCGTTTTGTGGTCAGTTATTGGCATGGCATTGTTTCGAAAAGAATCAGTTTGGAATATCGCTAATAAGCTAGATATCATGTTACCTGGCAAGAACCAACTCGTTGCTCCAAGTGCGATGGTACAGGCGAGACAAAGGTTAGGTGATGATTCCGTTAAACACGTTTTCAATAAATCTGCTCAATCAATGTATAAGCAACAGTCATTCGAAACATGGAATGGTTTGAACCTATTAGCTGTTGACGGTGTTGTGTGGCGAACAGCCGACACGCCTGATAATCGTAAAGCCTTCTCTTCAGGTAGCAACCAATACGGTGATACAGCCTTTCCTCAAATACGCATGGTCTGTCATATGGAATTGACCAGCCATCAACTTCTCAGTAGCGAGTTTGATAACTATAAAACCAACGAGATGAAATTAGCTGAGCGTTTAATTGAACGTACACCAGATAATTCACTGACTATGTTTGATAAAGGATATTATTCTTTAGGCCTGTTAAACCGTTGGCACCAAACTGGGGAGATGAGGCACTGGTTGATACCAGCAAGGCCCGACTTACAGTATGAAATCATCTCCAGCGCGGGTAAAGATGACCATATCATTGAATTGAAAACCACAAAGCATGCACAAAAAAACTTTCCCGATGTTCCTGAAACGATTAAAGCGAGATTAATCAGCAAAACAATAAAGGGCAAAAGCTACCGTATATTAACCTCGATGACGGATAGATTGCGTTATCCAGGTAATGAAATTGTTGAATTATATTGTCATCGTTGGGAGATAGAACTTGGGTTTAGAGAAATCAAACAAACCATGCTTGATAGCGCATACCATTTAAGAAGTAAGCGTCCAGACATGGTGCGTCAGGAGCTATGGGGCGTGTTACTCGCCTATAATTTAATACGAAGAATAATGACGATGGCGGCGACAGTCACAGGGATATGGCCTAACCAGCTTAGTTTCTCTAGCAGTTCGATGGCTGTCATTCAGTATTTCTCGTCAGTATCTATAATGAGCCCAGGGAACATTCCAATACACTGGCAGCACTTACTCGATACACTGGTCTTATTTAAGCTTCCAGCTAGACGAGAGGATAGAAGATATCCCCGATGGGTTAAGCCAAAACCATCTAAGTATCCCCATAAAAAGAAAGATGCCAGTCAGCTTAACTGACTGGCATTA
>NZ_JACGWD010000232.1:0-229 GCF_014077565.1 Pseudoalteromonas sp. 5Ae-yellow | reverse complement strand
CGTTTCACTACTGAGTTCGGCATGGAATCAGGTGGGTCCAAAACGCTATTGTCACCAAGCAAATTAGGTGCAAAGAATTAATGACAAGCACGTAGTGCTACCATTTTCTTTGCGCAAGGTGCCTCAACTTTAACGCTATGCGCTAAGAGTCACCTCATGAATTTGGAAAATATCTGATAATATTTTTTAAGTCTTTTCAGTAATATCTACTTTAGTTATATTAACTTCT
>NZ_JACGWD010000193.1:0-281 GCF_014077565.1 Pseudoalteromonas sp. 5Ae-yellow | reverse complement strand
AATATCTACTTTAGTTATATTAACTTCTTCGCTTGTTTCACTATCACATAAAACGCGTTTGGCGTTGTATGGTTAAGCCTCACGGGTAATTAGTACAAGTTAGCTTAATGGCTCACACCACTTCCACATCTTGCCTATCAACGTTGTAGTCTTTAACGGCCCTTCAGAGACTTTAAAAGTCTAGTGAGAACTCATCTCGAGGCCTGCTTCGCGCTTAGATGCTTTCAGCGCTTATCAGTTCCGAACGTAGCTACCGGGCAATGCCATTGGCATGACAACCC
>NZ_JACGWD010000220.1:0-242 GCF_014077565.1 Pseudoalteromonas sp. 5Ae-yellow | reverse complement strand
AAAGCCATTAATCGTCACCAATCTTTCCATGTTATCTTGGCTTTGAAGGCGTAAACTTTCGATATCCGTGCCATCACTTTTCCAGACTTTATGGTATTCCTCTACAAGCCAACGGTGCTCATAGTAGCTGATGATAGCTAAGGCGTCTTCTTTGCTGGTGACTGGTTCACTGGTTAATAGGTGCCAGCTTAAGCCGTTCTCAGCGTTTCCTCTCTCTGCACTGCCGACATAGTAAACTGGGA
>NZ_JACGWD010000138.1:0-1864 GCF_014077565.1 Pseudoalteromonas sp. 5Ae-yellow | reverse complement strand
GCGTTGAGGCTGTAGAATTACTCTTTTTAGGAACGTATCCAACTATTCTTGGTTGGTTGCTTTTTAACCTTGAATCCATCTGTTCGCTGTGATCTAATAGATATTATTCACCCACGGTAAACTGTTATGGCTAACTACAAGCCTGACTTATCCTGTCAAAATAAATTCATTCCTATCAATTTCGCTGAGCAAATTTTGCCTGGCACATTTGAATATGCCCTTTGTTATATCGTCGAAAATAAACTCGATTTATCGGGATTTGACGCGTGGTATAACAACGACAAAACGGGCGCTGCTGCGTATCCGCCTTCGGTAATGCTAAAGATTATTTTACTGGGCTATGCACATGGTTTTATCAGTAGCCGTCGGATTGCAAAGGCTTGCGAGCATAATATTTTATTTATGAGTGTGTCGGGTGATATCCAGCCACATTACACATCTATAGCGGGTTTTGTGGCTAAAATGCATGAACAGATTGAGCCACTTTTCACGCAAGTGCTGATGATATGTGATGAGGAAGACTTGATAGGCCGCAACATGTTTGCTATTGATGGGTGTAAATTAAAGTCCAATGCGAGTAAAGAGTGGAGCGGCACATTCGATGAGTTAAGCCGCAAAAAAGCAAAACTAGAACGCGCAAGCAAACGTATTATTGAACGCCACCAATCACAAGATGGACTGGGCGAAGAGTTGATAACTCAGGACTTAAAACAAAAAGAAAAGCTGGATAGAAGTGCAGATAAAATCACCGATTTTTTAGCCACTCACGAAGAGAAAACAGGCAGTAAAGGCAAGCCTGTTAAAAGTAATATCACTGACCCAGATAGTGCGAAGATGACGACCTCAAAAGGGACAATTCAAGGCTACAACGGCATCGCGATAAACGATGATAAACATCAAATCATCCTGCAAGCACAAGCGTGGGGCTCAGTGGGCGAACAACAAACTTTACAGCCAGCCGTTGCACAATTAAAACAGCAACTCGCTAAACTCAATACAGAAAAAATGACAGATAAACACACCATCAAATTCACCGCAGACAGTGGGTTTAACAGCGAAGTAAATCTTGAGTTTATGGCGCAAAGTGGGTTCGATACCTACATTGCGGATAACCAATTTAGAAAACGAAATCCGCTGTTTAAAGCCAGCGAAACATACGAAACTGAGCAAGAAAAGCGCCGACTAAAACGCAGTAAAGGCAAGCCTCGGTTATTTACCTCAGACGATTTTCATTATGATGAAGCAACCCAAACATGCCGCTGCCCAGCAGGTAATGATATGTGGCGAAGCGGAGTTAATGTAAACAGCCATAACCAACAATACACACGATTCTGCGGTTACTTAAAAGATTGCAAAGTATGTCCACTACAACAGCAATGTATGCGAAAACCACCGATAGAAAGAGGACGACAAGTACAGTTTATAAATAATAAATCACGCAAAAAGCTGAGCTATGTAGACAAAATGAAAGTAAAAATAGACAGCCCCATAGGTCGACGACAATATAGCAAAAGACTTGGCTGTATTGAGCCAGTGTTCGGGAACATTACAGTGAATAAAGGCATGAATAAATTGACCTTACGGGGTCAAACGAAAGTGAATGCGCAATGGCAACTGTATTGCCTTGTTCATAATATAGAAAAGCTGCAAAACACGATGCATTAAGAAGGGTAAGCCCTCTTACTCTAAATAAAAGCCACTCAAACACCCGTAATCCCTTCCAAAACGCCAATTAAAACAATATCAAACACTTCTATATTCTGCGTAAAAATACAGTAATCAATTGAACCAAAATAGGAACTCAGCTATGGTTTGTTTATCAATAAAAACAAATTTAAAAACGAGTTAATCTACAGGCTCGTTA
>NZ_JACGWD010000195.1:0-277 GCF_014077565.1 Pseudoalteromonas sp. 5Ae-yellow | reverse complement strand
TCATATGAGTTAACTAAATGGCACTGAATGGTACTGCTACCATTCTTTTTTACTTTTGAAAACTCTTGATAAATACAATGTATCTATCAGAATTTTATTATCAGCTTTTCCAAATTTTTAAAGAGCATATTAATTAGTTATCCCAAAGGGACAAGCACTAATTAACAATCATCTGTGTGGACACTACGAACAAATAAGTTCTAAATCGTATAAGGAGGTGATCCAGCCCCAGGTTCCCCTAGGGCTACCTTGTTACGACTTCACCCCAGTCATGAAT
>NZ_JACGWD010000213.1:0-249 GCF_014077565.1 Pseudoalteromonas sp. 5Ae-yellow | reverse complement strand
AAGGCATCCACCGTGTACGCTTAGTCACTTAACCATACAACCCAAACGGGTCTTTGTTGTGTGACAGTTTAACTTCGCCAGAAGTCAATATTGAATACTAAAGTAGATACCAATCAATCAACTCATATGAGTTAACTAAATGGCACTGAATGGTACTGCTACCATTCTTTTTTACTTTTGAAAACTCTTGATAAATACAATGTATCTATCAGAATTTTATTATCAGCTTTTCCAAATTTTTAAAGAGCA
>NZ_JACGWD010000155.1:0-1134 GCF_014077565.1 Pseudoalteromonas sp. 5Ae-yellow | reverse complement strand
GTCTTGTATCTCTCATTGATAAATGATTAGCTATCATTTATCACATCGAAGTCAGTGAGCTTGCCTGTGCGTCTAGTATTTAATACTGCTCCGTAGATAAGGCCCTGACTTTCTATTCTCAGAAACTGAATGGTATCCAAGCACACTTTTTTTAAGTAGATGCTGTATGTACAAGGGGAGTAAGTAGAGATGATGTTTATCGGCATTGATATTAGTAAAGAGAAGATTGATTTATCGTGGTTGAGAGACCAGCTTACAAACAAAATTAAAACAAAAGTCTTTAAAAACAAGCATCAAGACTTTTTAGCAATAGAAAAATGGCTTTTAAATACAACTAAAAGCGCTGCTAATGAGCTCGTTATCACCCTCGAACCAACGGGTGTTTATCATGGAGCACTGATGTATTTTTTACACGAGCAAGGCTTTAATATTATTTTAGCGAATCCCGGTAAAGCTAAAAAGTATGCAGACGCTTTAAACATAATTCATAAAACAGACAAATCTGATGCAACGATGCTTGCTCATTACGGCTGTGCTAAGCACGCAGTCGTTAGTTATTGGCAACCTGATGCATTAGAAGTTAGAGAGCTTAAAGCCCTTATCCGTCGTTTAGATGCGCTTGAGAGTAACCGACAACGAGAAGCTAACCGTGACGAAATTAAACAGCTTAAATCTGACATTGATAACCACATAGATAATGAACCTGATTTAAAAAGAAACAGGAAACTACTTGAGTCTATCCCTGGCATAGGGCCCGTATTATCGAGAGAGCTGACGTATTTATTTGCGGCTAAAAAATTTAATAAAGCCAAAGAAGCGGCGGCTTATTGTGGATTAATTCCACGGCATAATGAATCGGGTAAATTAAAAGGGCGAACATCAATCAGTAAACTTGGGCCAGCCAGAATTCGATGTAAACTTTATATGGCGGCCATTGTTGCAGGGCAATGGAATAAAACAATAAAACGACATAAGTTAACGTTAATAAATAATGGTAAAACACCGATGCAAGCTGTGTGTGCAAATATGCGAAAGCTCATTCATATATGTTTTGGTGTAATAAAAAACCAAGAAGCGTTTAAGCTCCAAGAAAGTTAAATACGACCTTGAAGCTTAAAATGAGAGATGGTATCT
>NZ_JACGWD010000176.1:0-354 GCF_014077565.1 Pseudoalteromonas sp. 5Ae-yellow | reverse complement strand
GGGTCTTTGTTGTGTGACAGTTTAACTTCGCCAGAAGTCAATATTGAATACTAAAGTAGATACCAATCAATCAACTCATAAGAGTTAATTAAATGGCACTGAATGGTACTGCTACCATTCTTTTTTTACTTTTGAAAACTCTTGATAAATAACAATGTTATTCATCAGAATTTTATTATCAGCTTTTCCAAATTTTTAAAGAGCATATTAATTAGTTATTCCGAAGAACAAGCACTAATTAACAATCATCTGTGTGGACACTACGAACAAATAAGTTCTAAATCGTATAAGGAGGTGATCCAGCCCCAGGTTCCCCTAGGGCTACCTTGTTACGACTTCACCCCAGTCATGAAT
>NZ_JACGWD010000146.1:0-1406 GCF_014077565.1 Pseudoalteromonas sp. 5Ae-yellow | reverse complement strand
GTCATAGGTAAGATCTTAAGAAATTGAGTTGAAGCTCAATTCATGATCAAATGGTTATTACCACACAAACCACAGAATCAAGAAAAGAGCTTCAAATGAATGCTAACATTTTTATTAATAAGTTAAAAAGTATCCTAAGTGAAAAAAAACTGAACCGACTTGGTAAACAAGTAGCATTTACTAAAAGAGAAAGAAATATTACCGCATTTCATATGGTTGTTAGTCTTGTTGCTGCGCTTGGGGATAAAAAAACGATCTATTTATCCGAAATATTAAGAGTTTATAATCAGCTAACAGGGCAGTCTATTAAGTATAAGCCTTTTCATAACCAGTTAGTTAAACCTGAACTAGCTGAACTAATGCGAGAGGTAACAAATAGAGTTTTTAATTGTTGGATAAATGATGCGCTTAAGTACACGAAAAAAGATTTGTTCAAGTTTGAGAATATTTTAATTCAGGACGGTAGCTCTATTATGCTTCATCGTTCTTTAAAAGATGTTTTTCCTGGGCGATTTTCAAATACGTGTCCAGCAGCGATTGAATTGCATGCTACTTTAAATTTAACGCAAGGTTGCTTTGAAAAAGCAGGTATAACACCAGACAGTTATTCTGAACGTGAAGAACTTCCAACATTTAAAGAGTTGAAAGGACAGTTGTTACTTGCTGATAGAGGGTATTATTCAGGTAGTTATATTCATGAATTAGATAAAGCAGGAGGATTTTACGTATTAAGAGCTAAGGGGTTAAAAGCAGTCAGAGTACATAATGCTTTTAAGCAAAATGGACAGGAATTAACAGGAAGTCATTCCCCAAAGTTATGTGAATTGCTCCCCGAATTACCTAAAAATGATCTTATTGATATGAATGTTAGCATAAAAAACAAGCTAACAAGAGTCGTTGGGTATTGGTCAAAAAAAGAAAAATAATATACATTTTTAGTCACTAATTTATCTATTGATGAATTTACAGCGACTGAAATAGGCAAATTATATAGGTTACGCTGGCAGGTTGAATTACTTTTTAAGGAGTGTAAGTCTTATAATAATTTACGCGGCTTTCAAACATCAAACGCAACCTTACAAGAGGCGCTAATTTATGTAAGTTTAATAGTAACCACGCTTAAAAGGTTTTTAACTGGCTGTATTGAAAAGATATTCAAAACTGAAATGTCTACAATGACAGTAGCAAAAACAACGGGTGTTTGGTGGATTGGCATATTAACAGCGATTATTAGGAAGCATAGGAAAGGATTGTTAAATGCAGTTAATGCAGCATTTGACTTTCTGAGGAAAAATGCAGCTAGGGCACACCCCAAACGCGATCGAAAAACAGGAGTATTTCAGTATGGGGTAGAGCCAAATTTTTAAGGCTGTACTTAATATTTTTCTTAAGTACCTACCTATGAC
>NZ_JACGWD010000198.1:0-265 GCF_014077565.1 Pseudoalteromonas sp. 5Ae-yellow | reverse complement strand
ATTTTCTTTGCGCAAGGTGCCTCAACTTTAACGCTATGCGCTAAGAGTCACCTCATGAATTTGGAAAATATCTGATAATATTTTTTAAGTCTTTTCAGTAATATCTACTTTAGTTATATTAACTTCTTCGCTTATTTCACTATCACATAAAACGCGTTTGGCGTTGTATGGTTAAGCCTCACGGGTAATTAGTACAAGTTAGCTTAATGGCTCACACCACTTCCACATCTTGCCTATCAACGTTGTAGTCTTCAACGGCCCTTCA
>NZ_JACGWD010000080.1:0-18395 GCF_014077565.1 Pseudoalteromonas sp. 5Ae-yellow | reverse complement strand
GAGTATGTTCGTTAATCATAATGTGCCCTCAAACAAGATTTGAAGATCTGATCATGACATTGAGATTTAGTTCAAAAAAATCCCCGCTAATTTCTTAGCAGGGATTTGTGTATAAGAGACAGCCGATATAGGCGCCTTTTATGATTTACATTAACTGTTAAATCAGTTTTTTAATAAATGACTTTAATTCATCAGCAAATTCATCGCGACGAAGTGCAAATTCAATAGTCGCTTTTAAATAACCAATTTTACTTCCACAATCGTGGCTACGGCCTTTTATAGCGTATGCATCTACTTTTTCGTGTTCCATTAACATCGCAATTGCGTCAGTTAATTGAATTTCATTGCCTGCTCCTTGCGGAGTTTTTGCAAGTAACGGCCATATGTTTTCGCTTAATACGTATCGACCCACTACAGCTAAGTTAGATGGCGCTTCGTCTACTGGCGGTTTTTCTACCATGTTAAAAATTGGCGAGCTTTCACCTTGTTTTAAGTCAACATCGCCTAAATCAACCACACCAAACTTATCTACTTCATCCAGTGGTACTGGCTCAACCATTATTTGGCTATGCTTGTTTTGCTCAAAGTTAGCGATCATTTCTGCTAAGTTATCTTTTTTAAGATCGCTCTCTACATCGTCAATAATTACATCTGGTAAAATAACTACAAACGGTTCGTTACCAATAATAGGCGCTGCACAACTAATAGCATGGCCTAAGCCTTTTGCTTCACCTTGGCGTACGTGAATAATGGTTACGTCTTTAGGGCAAATTGCTTGCACTTCGGCAAGTAGTTGCCGCTTAACACGCTTTTCTAAAGTAGCTTCTAGTTCAAAACTTGTATCGAAGTGATTTTCGATTGAATTTTTACTTGAGTGCGTTACTAACACTATTTCTTTAATGCCTGCAGCAACGGCTTCGTTTACTACATATTGAATTAAAGGACGGTCTACCACTGGCAGCATTTCTTTAGGAATTGCTTTAGTGGCTGGTAACATACGAGTACCAAGGCCTGCTACTGGGATGACTGCTTTCATTTTATGTTTTCCTTAATCTTTTATTATACTGAAAATGGATATTGAATCGCTTCGTGGCATTGATAGCCTGTTACTTCAAAGTCGTCTCGTGTTACCCACGTTTCTATGTCTTCTAATGATTTAATTTTTGGATTAATTTTTAACTGAGGTGATGCAAATGGCTCACGCGTTAACTGCACATCACGCATCAGCTCAAGTTGGTTTTCGTAAATATGTGCATTAGCAATTTTATGATACGCCTTACCCGCTTTGTGGCCGGTAATTTGAGCCACTAGCGCAAGCAACACAAAACACTGAATTTGATTAAAATTAAGGCCAAGTGGCACATCACAGCTTCGCTGGTATGACGTTAAATATAGCGTATCACCAAGTAAGGAGAAAGTGTGTGTATGCATACACGGGCGCAGGCAACCAAGCTCAAACTCACCTGGATTATAAAACGTGATTATTTCACCACGGTCATCAATGCCATTTTTTAAGTTATTAATAACTTTGGAAAGCTGATCAAGCGTTGAGCCATCTGGACGTTGCCAACCACGGCCTTGTACGCCATAAACACGGCCCATATCGTCCTCGCCTTTACGGTGAGGATTATTAAGCCATGCATTGTTATCGTTTGCGTTAGCATCCCATGTTTTACAGCCAATTTCACGAAACTGCTCAGCGCTGTCGTAACCGCGTAAATATCCTAGTAACTCAGCAATCGCTGCTTTGTAGTAACTTTTGCGCGTAGTGATCATTGGAAACTTATTATTAGCCACATCGTATTCTAAATCGGCATTAATAACGGTTAAACAACGCGTACCTGTACGTTTGTTTTCGACCCACTGACCTTCGTCAACAATACGCTGACATAATTTTAAATATTGTTTCATGCTTTTCTTATTATGCCTTAGCTGTTTTAACGTGTTGTGGTTGCTTATATGCCCAAATTAATAAACCTAAACCACCCACTATCATAGGAAGTGACAATATTTGTCCCATTGAAATAAAGTCGGCAAATAAACCTAGTTGTGCATCGGGTTGGCGGAAATATTCAATACAGAATCTAAACACGCCGTAACCTAATAAAAATACACCAGCTACGCTGCCTGCTGGACGTGGTTTTTTAATAAACCATTGCAGGATTAAAAACAGTACTAAGCCTTCAAAAAATGCTTCATATAATTGCGATGGGTGACGCGCAAGCGGACCGCCCGTTGGAAATACCATTGCCCATGGCACGTCAGTAACTCGGCCCCATAACTCACCGTTTATAAAGTTACCAATACGCCCTGCTAAAAGCCCTACAGGAACAAGTGGTGCAACAAAGTCGCCCACTTGAAGAAGCGACTTTTTACGCGTCCACGAAAAAATTGCGACGGCAGTTATAACGCCAAGTGTTCCACCATGAAACGACATACCGCCCTGGTCTATTCTAAATAAATACAGTGGGTTTTCTATAAAGTAACTAAACTGGTAAAACAATACGTACCCAATACGCCCGCCTAGTATTACCCCTAACATGCCGTAAAACAGTAAATCGCTTACTTGCTCTTTAGTCCAACCCGAATTTGGCTTTGATGCTTGACGATTTGCAAACCACATCGCAAATGCAAAACCTATTAAATACATCAAGCCATACCAACGTACGCTTAGCGGTCCAACAGAAAAAATAATTGGATCAATTTGAGGAAACTCAAGTGCCATAAAAAATAAACCTTTAGCTAAAAACCATTTTAATTGCGATAACTACAAGCAGCACCGCGAAAACTTTCTTAATTGTATTAACAGGTAAATAGTGAGTTGCTTTGGCGCCAATAGGCGCAACAAACCACGAGGTAATAACAATTCCAAATAATGCAGGTAAATAAACAAACCCAGCAAAACCATGCTCTAAATCGGTAACATGCCAGCCTGCGCTGATGTAACCAATAGAGCCAAATAATGCTATAACAATTCCGCACGCGGCTGCGCAGCCAATTGCTTTTTTTATATCAACCGAAAAATAATTAAGCATAGGTACTATTAAAGCACCACCACCAATACCAATTAAACCTGATAATCCGCCCATTATTGCAGAAACGCCCCCTAAAATAGGACCTGCCGGCAACGGTTTTTCTGACATCGGTTTATTACGCGCGGAGAGCACCATTCTTGCTGCAATAAATACAACACTTATAGCAAACACTGTACGTAATATTTGTTCAGGGATTAAACTTGCTGCAAAGCCACTAATAAGTGCGCCTAAAGCCACACCCGACATAACCCACGGGGCAATTGCCCAAGGCACGTTATCATTTTTATGATGAGCCAGCGCTGAAGACGTTGAAGTAAATAAAATAGAAGCGAGTGAGGTTGCAATAGCAATTACTAATACATGATCAGCTGACGTTACATTAAATGAGAGTAGCAGAGTGCTTAGAACTGGAACGATAATTAAACCGCCACCAATGCCTAGTAACCCAGCTAAAAACCCAACAATACAGCCTAGTAGTGCGCAGCTTGCGACTAACAAACCTAAGTCATACATAGTAATCTCAAATACCCTTTTAAGGTTTATATATTAAAGGATTATAAAACTAATAGCATCTGTGTATTGCAATTAATTAGGCGTATAAGCTTATTTAGGAGTGTAAAACAAATCACCTAATTTATGCTCTAGCATAAAGCTTCGCGTTAAACGTAGTACTTGTTTGGCTGTAGATTGCGCTAAGCATTCACTTAATAGTTGTTCCATGTCACTGACATTTAAACGTCTAAGTACCCATTTAACTTTATTAAGCGATGATAAATTCATACTAAGGCGCCTGTAACCCATGGCAATAAGCAAAATAGCCCCTTCAGGATCGCCGCCTAGTTCACCACACAAACTAAATGGCAGTTCATATTGCTCACATTCGCGCGCTACTTTATTTAGTACCCTGAGTACGCCCGGGTGATAAGGGTTAAAAAGTTCGGCAACTCGTGCATTAGCCCTGTCTACTGCTAATAAATACTGCGTTAAATCGTTACTACCTACTGAGCAAAAATCGACTTTTTTTGACCACTCTGGAAGCATAAATACACTTGAAGGTACCTCTAGCATTATCCCTATGTCGGGTCTTTCTATGGTTTGCTCTGGGTATTTTTCACTTAACTCAAAATAAGCCTGTTCAAATAAAGCAAGTGACTCATCAACTTCTTCAGTGCCGCTGATCATAGGGAGCATTATTTTTAGATTGCCTAAACCAATATTGGCTTTAAGCATCGCTTTTAGTTGATCTAAAAATAACTCTGGGTGATCAAGGCTAATACGAATGCCACGCCAACCTAAAAATGGGTTTTCTTCGGTAATGTTAAAGTAATCGAGTACCTTATCGCCCCCAATATCCAATGTACGCATAACCACAGGATTAGGATGATAGCTAGTTAGTACTTCTCGGTACCAGTTTTCTTGCTCTGATTGCGAAGGAAACTGACCTTTTTGCATAAACCACGCTTCGGTTCGATAAAGCCCCACACCGTCACAAATATGCGCGCTACTTTGCTCGGTATTAAGCTCGAGGCCTGCGTTTAATAATAAGCTAACATGCTCACCGTCAAGCGTAATTGATTCAGAGTCTTGCTCTGCTAAAAAGCGGTTATTAAGTAGGTTATCTTGATGCTGTAACTCTGTGTATTCATCCATCAACATTTGCGAAGGCGATATATATAAACGCCCAGCAAATGCATCTAAAATCATCGGTTTGCCATTAAACTGTAGTAGAGGTAAATCTTCTATACCCCAAATGGCAGGGAGCCCCATCGCACGCGTTAATATAGAAGCATGGCTATTTGCAGAGCCATTTACGCTTACAACGCCTGTTAAGTGACCTTTTGGCACTTCAGCAAGCATGGCGGGTGTTAAGGTATTAGCAATTAAAATAGTGTTGGGCGGATAATTTTTAACAGCGTGCTCGGTATTTACAAGATGGTGTAATACGCGAAGACCAATGTCTTTAACATCAACAGCACGCTCTTTTATATAAGGGTCTTGCATGGCATTAAATTGAGATATTAAACGCTCTATTACAATTTTTAGGGCGCTTTTAGCACACCAGCCTTCTTGTAATTGCATTTCAACATTATGCCCTAAACTTTTAGCGTCAAGCAGTTGTTGATACACATCAAATACCGCAAGAGCTTCGTGCGGAATAGAATCGCTTAGCGTCATAGATAGGGTATTAAATTCTTTGCGCGTTGCAGCTACAGCTTGTGTAAACAAACGGCGCTGCTCAGTGACGTCACTGTCTTTTAAAAGCTCAATAGATTTAAAATCAAGTTTTGGTAATACAACAAATGCTTGTCCTATACCTATCCCTGGCGCGCTCGATACACCTTTTAAAACAGACGTTTGATGAGATGACTCATCTTGGCGTAGTATTTCTTTAATTTCAGCATGCGCTAACTGTGACGCAAGTTGGGCAGAAAGCGTTATTAAAAACGACTCTTCGTCTTGGCTAAATACACGTGCCATTTTTTGTTGAACAACAATAACACCCAGTACTTTTTTTTGATGAACAACGGGTACAGATAAAAAAGCGTTGTAGCCTTCTTCGTTTACTTCGGGGGAAAGCTTAAAACGAGGATGCGATTTAGCAAATGCAATATTAATAGGTTCTTCGCGTTGCGCTACTAGGCCCACTAAGCCTTCGGTAAACCCAATTCTAAACTTACCCACCGCATCAGGATTTAACCCTTCGGTAGCCATAAGTACAAAATTGTCTTGGCTGTAATCTGCAAAATAAATGGAGCAGCACTGGGTTTTCATGGCATCTTTAACCATTTGCACAAAGCACACTAATGCGCTGTCTAAATTCGCTTGTCGCGATACAGACTCCGCAATAGATCTCAGTGTAGCCAGCATACCCTGCTCCTTTATTGTATCGAGAAATTACTACCTTTTACTTCGCCAATGATCTTTATGTTGTTCTCTCTTATTAAAAGGCATGGCGAAAGGAGCAAACTCTTTCATTACTCGTCGATAGACATCCCGTTTAAACGATACAACCTGTCTTACAGGATACCAATAGCTTACCCAGCGCCAATCATCAAACTCTGGATGATGGGTTTTAAGTAAATTTACATCTTCGTCTTTACAGCGTAATTTTAGTAAAAACCATTTTTGTTTTTGCCCAATACACACCGGACTAGAGTCTCGGCGGATTAATCGTTTGGGTAATTTATAGCGTAACCAATGTTTTGAGCTTGCGACTATTTCTACATCTTCTGGTCGCAACCCTACTTCTTCGTGTAATTCACGGTACATGGTTTGTTCTGCAGTTTCGCCATCATCAACACCACCTTGGGGAAATTGCCAAGAGTGTTGACCATAACGTCTGGCCCAGAAAACCTGTCCCTGATTATTGCAAATCACAATTCCGACATTGGCACGAAAACCTTCGGCATCAATCACCTTAGTGCCTCATTTGTAAGTCGATTTTTAATGATTGTTCCACATTAGCCGCAATACGGCAAATACTATTATACCCAAGCCAATTAGTGAGCTAAGTTTGAGCTTTTAGTATGTTGATAAATTAATAAAGAATAGGTAAATATTTAGAAAATAACTCATCAAAGCTATTGCGGTTCTTGTTTTCCTCTAGTTACTCACAGTTTGTGCATAACTTTTGTAAAACGCGCTCATTTTGCAAACAAATCCACAATATTAGATCTTAAAACTTAGCTTCTCCACAGATTCTGTGGATAAACATGTTCATATAGTTGTATTTATCCTTACAACTTTTAAATGGCTTAATCAAAACTGAACGTGCACATTTAAAAAAACCTGCAGAGTCAGTAACTTAAAGTAAAGTAGCTTAATTTCAATATGTGCAAAATTAACACAAACAACATGTGAGCAAAAAACGTACAACCCTAAAGATATCCACGGCTTAGCCTATTTGCTATCATGGCTATGGTATTTATACAACCGAAATTAAGAATATGCGACCTACAAAACCACACTCAATAAACGACTTAATGCAACGCGTTAACAGTATTGCCGGATTAACACTTGGGCAACTTGCAAACCAGTACCATTTTAAAACACCTGATGATTTACTACGTGAAAAAGGCTGGACTGGGCAACTCATTGAATACGTACTAGGCGCTACTGCAGGCTCAAAACCCCTCCCCGATTTTGAAGATTTAGGAATTGAGCTAAAAACACTGCCTATTTCTTATAAAGGTAGGCCACTGGAAACTACGTTTGTATCGGTTACACCTTTAATGAACGTGACAGGAATGACGTGGCATACCAGCTCTGTGCGTAAAAAACTAAATCATGTTTTATGGCTGCCAATTTTAAGCGAACGTGATATTGCGCCGTTTGACAGAACCATCGGCAGCGGCTTTTTGTGGCAGCCTTCACCTGAACAAGACGCTTTGCTACAACGCGACTGGGAAGAGCAAATGGAGCTAATTGCGCTAGGTAGAGTCGACGAAATATCAGGCCATTTAGGCGATGCTATGCAAATACGCCCTAAAGCTGCTCATAGTAAAATAGTCACTGATGCTATTGGCCCAAATGGGCAAATAATTAAAACCCTACCCCGTGGTTTTTATTTAAAAACCAGTTTTACAGGTGATATTTTAAAGCAGCAGTTTCAGCTATGAGTGCGTAAGAAGTTAAAGCATGAATAAAGCGTTATACTTTTGTGTTCCACTCTTTAGTGCTGCGGACATCAACAAGCTTGAAGCCTACAATTTATTTTCATCTCTTTGGAAAAAGTATCAAGCATAAAAAATCCCCGCATAGGCGAGGATTTTATCATCTAAAGTTAAAAGTTAGATTCTATATAAAATAGAATTACTGACCTTTAACTTCTTTAAGACCGTTGTACGGTGCTTTATCACCTAATTGCTCTTCAATACGTAGCAATTGGTTGTACTTTGCAACACGGTCAGAACGGCTCAATGAACCTGTTTTGATTTGACCTGCAGCCGTACCCACTGCTAAATCAGCAATTGTTGAATCTTCAGTTTCACCAGAACGGTGAGAAATAACAACAGTAAAACCAGCATCTTTAGCCATTTTGATTGCAGCTAAAGTTTCAGTTAAAGAACCGATTTGGTTAAACTTAATTAAGATTGAGTTAGCAATACCGTTGTCGATACCACGTTTTAAAATCTTAGTGTTTGTTACAAATAAATCATCACCTACTAATTGGATTTTATCACCCATTAGTTTAGTTTGATGTGCAAAGCCATCCCAATCTGACTCATCAAGACCATCTTCGATAGAAACGATTGGGTACTGATTAGTAAGATCTTGTAAGAAGAAGTTAAATTCTTCAGAAGTGAATTTTTTACCTTCACCTTTAAGATCGTAGATGTTTGCTTCTTTGTCATAAAACTCAGATGCAGCACAATCCATCGCTAAAGTAATATCTTTACCTAGCTCGTAACCTGCGTTTGCAACAGCTACTTTGATTGCAGCAAGAGCCGCTTCGTTAGATGCAAGGTTAGGTGCAAAACCACCTTCATCGCCAACCGCTGTTGAGTGACCATCAGCTTTAAGTACTTTAGCAAGGCTGTGGAATACTTCAGCGCCCATACGTAGGCCTTCGCGGAAGTTTTTAGCGCCAACAGGTTGGATCATAAATTCTTGAATATCTACAGAGTTATCTGCGTGCTCACCACCATTGATGATGTTCATCATTGGAAGTGGCATAGAGTAAACACCTGGTGTGCCATTTAAGTCAGCAATATGTTCATAAAGCTCAACTTTTTTAGACTGTGCAGCTGCTTTCGCAGTTGCTAGTGATACCGCTAAGATTGCGTTTGCACCTAATTTTTCTTTATTTTCGGTACCGTCTAAATCTAGCATCACTTTATCAACAGCGTTTTGATCTAATGCATTTTGACCAGCTAAAGCATCAGCAATTTCTTTATTAATATAACCAACTGCTTTTAATACGCCTTTACCTAAGTAACGTGATTTATCACCGTCGCGTAACTCTAATGCTTCACGAGTACCAGTAGATGCGCCTGAAGGTGCTGCTGCACGACCCCAAGAACCATCTGCTAAATGTACGTCTGCTTCAACAGTTGGGTTACCACGCGAGTCCATAATTTCGCGACCGATTACTTTTACGATTTCTGACATCTTGATTCCTCTATATTCCCAAAATGGTGAGTTCAGCTAACTTTACTACGTTTTATATAGCTTAGTCAGCCCTTAAAACAAAAAAGCCGTGCAATATGCACGGCTTTTAAAATTACGAATTCGCTTTTTGGTGGATGTGTGCAGCTGCTACAAACCCTTCAAATAACGGATGACCATCACGTGGCGTTGACGTGAATTCCGGATGGAACTGCGCGGCAATAAACCATGGGTGATCTTTATTTTCGATAATTTCTACCAGTTTTTTATCTTCTGATAAACCAGTAAAGCTTAAGCCTGCTTTTTCAAGTATTTCTACGAAGTTATTATTTACTTCGTAGCGATGACGATGACGTTCAACAATTTCGTCGCTGCCATATACTCCATGTACTTTAGAACCAGGCATTAAATGACATTTTTGTGCGCCTAAACGCATAGTGCCACCTAAATCAGATTTTTCGCTACGTGTTTCAACATTACCTTCAGCATCTAGCCATTCAGTAATTAAGCCAACTACCGGTGCTTCTGAATTTGCATTAAATTCTGTAGAGTTTGCATCCGTTAAACCTGCAACATTACGTGCATATTCAATTAATGCTACTTGCATGCCTAAACAAATACCTAGATATGGTACTTTATTTTCACGTGCGTATTTAGCCGCTAAGATTTTACCCTCAACACCACGACCGCCAAATCCACCTGGTACTAAAATAGCATCTAAGTGTGAAAGTAATTCAACACCTTTGCTTTCTAAGTCTTGTGAATCTACATATTCAATATTAATTGTTAAACGGTTTTTAAGGCCCGCATGCTTTAATGCTTCGTTAACCGATTTGTACGCATCTGGTAATTCAATATACTTACCAACCATACCAATGGTCACTTCACCCGTTGGGTTAGACTCTTGATAAAGTACTTGTTCCCACTCAGCTAAATCAGCTTCAGGTGGATCTAAGTGAAAACGACGACATACGAAGTTATCTAATTCTTGTGTTTTTAATAACGCAGGAATTTTATAAATGCTGTCTACGTCAGGTAGTGAAATAACCGCTTTTTCTTCTACGTTTGTGAATAATGAGATTTTTGCACGCTCATTATTAGGTAGTTTACGGTCTGAACGACAAATAAGAATATCTGGTTGAATACCTACTGAGCGTAACTCTTTAACAGAGTGCTGTGTTGGTTTCGTTTTAACTTCACCGGCAGGGCCTAAAAATGGCACTAGCGTTAAGTGAATAAATAGCGCGCGTTCGCGGCCAATTTCAGTTCCCATCTGACGAATTGCTTCAATAAACGGTTGTGATTCTATATCACCTACAGTGCCGCCAATTTCTACAATAGCAATATCATAACCTTCAGCACCGTCGTATACACGTTGCTTAATATCGTTAGTGATATGTGGAATAACCTGAATAGTAGCACCTAGGTATTCACCACGGCGCTCACGACGTAATACGTCTTCATATACACGGCCTTGTGTGAAGTTATTACGACTAGTCATTTTGGTACGAATAAAACGCTCGTAGTGACCTAAATCAAGGTCAGTTTCTGCGCCGTCTTCTGTAACGTAAACTTCACCGTGTTGAATTGGGCTCATTGTGCCTGGGTCAACGTTGATGTAAGGATCCAGCTTTAAAATGGTAACATTTAAACCACGGGCTTCTAAAATAGCGGCCAGTGAAGCTGCGGCAATACCTTTACCCAACGAAGAAACAACTCCGCCAGTAACGAAGATAAATTTTGTACTCATGCGAACCCTAGAATATCAGGAATTAAAAGGAATATAACACCCAAAGAAGAGCCTAAGGGTATATCATCAAGACGGGGCGAAATTGTACCAAAACACTGCTTATCAATCCAGCTAAAATTAGCTAATACGCGCACAAAAAATGTGCACTATTTAACATTAAGCCTATTTTACTTTTTTAATCGCATCCCACGCACTATCCATCTCTTCAAAGGTTGCTGTATCTAAGCTTTTACCTTGCGCATGCAAATAAGCGTTTACCTTTTCAAAACGCGCTGAAAACTTATCATTAGCGCTACGAAGCAGTTGTTCGGGATCTCGTTTAACATGGCGTACAACATTAACAGTGGCAAAAAGTAAGTCGCCGAGTTCTTCCGCTGTATGATCAGATAGCGGGTCTTGCTCAATCGCTTCTTTTACTTCAAGCACTTCTTCACTCACTTTATCTAGTGCACCATGATACGTTGGCCAATCAAAGCCAAGGGAAGCCACGCGTTGTTGAATTTTTTTGGCTTTGCTTAAGCTTGGCATATTGCCAGGGATATCTTGCCAAAAAGAAGGGGATTCGGTTTGCGCTCTAGCACTTCGCTCCTGTGCTTTGATTGCTTGCCACTGCTGCGATAATTGATCGTCTGTTAGCTCTTTTTTTTCACCAAACACATGCGGGTGACGACGGGTAAGCTTATCGTTTAATTGCTCTACTAGATCATTAAAATCAAATAGATTTTGCTCTTGTGCAAGTTGCGCATAAAAAACTATTTGAAATAGCAAATCACCCAATTCACCTTTAAGCTCATCTAAGTTGCCTGATTCAATACAGTCGGCAACTTTGTACGCTTCTTCTAGCGTATGCGGCACAATAGATTTAAAATCTTGCTTGAGATCCCACGGACAACCGCCCTTGGGATCTCGCAGTGTTTTCATTATGCTAAGAAGTTGTGTAAGCGCTGTATTATCATTCATGATTAATGACCACGCTTGGCATCATGTACACCTTCAATTTGGTGTAATTTAGAAAGAACACGGTTAGTACCCGATAAGTCATGTACTTCTATTTGCATTGTAAATATAGCTAACTGATTATCTTCAACCGTATTTACGTTCATGTTTAAAACATTTACTTTTTCGTTAGCAAGTACTGAGCTTATATCGCGTATCAACCCTGAACGATCGGTGGCTTCTATTTTAATACTTAGTGCGTACGAGCCGTTAATATCATCTGACCAACTTACCGAAATAACACGCTCAGGATGCTGGTTTTTTAAGTTATTAAACGAATCACAGTCTTCCTTATGAACACCTATTCCTCGACCTTGGGTTATATAACCTATTATTTCATCGCCAGGTACTGGGCGACAGCACTTGGCTACATGGCTCATTAAGCTGCCAACACCATCAACCACAATGCCGTTTTTATCACCAGTTACTTTACTTGGTGCTTTAATGCGAATAACCGGCTCATCTTCTGTCCGATCACTTACAAAGTTAAGCATTTGATTGAGGCGAACATCGCCCGCACCAATCGCGACCATTAAGTCATCCAGCTCTTTAAAGTTAAAACGCTTAATGGCTGGCTCTAAATCTTTATATGTTAAATTGAGCTTTTGTAATTCACTGTCGAGAATTTCTTTCCCCGCACTTAAGTTTTTGTCGCGGTCGAGCTGTTTAAACCAGTGGTGGATTTTAGCTCTAGCACGGGATGATTTAATGTATCCTAATGACGGGTTTAACCAATCACGACTTGGATTTGGTTGTTTTTGGGTCAGTATTTCTACCTGATCTCCTGTTGTAAGTTGATGCGTAAACGGCACTATTTTGCCGAATATTTTTGCACCAATACAACGATGCCCCACATTTGAGTGGATGTAGTAAGCAAAATCAAGCGGTGTAGCACCAAGTGGTAAATCGATAATATCGCCGCTTGGGGTAAATATGTATACGCGATCTTCTACTACTTGGTTTTTAAGCTCTTCTGCTAAATCGCCACCATCAACCACTTCTTCTTGCCATTGGAGTAGCTTACGCAACCAGCTGATTTTTTGCTCATAACCCGAACCGCGCCCTGGTAATGCACCTTCTTTGTACATCCAGTGTGCAGCCACCCCTAACTCAGCATCTTGATGCATGTCGCTGGTACGAATTTGTATCTCTACCGTTTTACCTTCAGGTCCAAATACCACGGTATGAATTGACTGATAGCCGTTTTGTTTTGGGGTTGCTACATAGTCGTCAAACTCTTTATTAAGATGACGCCAATTGGTGTGCACAATGCCCAGCGCACCGTAGCAGTCTTGCAATCGTTCAACGACGATACGCATTGCCCGAATATCAAAAAGCTGATCAAACTCGTAGTTTTTTTGCTGCATTTTTTTATAAATGCTGTAAATGTGCTTAGGGCGACCATAAACTTGGGCTTCTATGCCCGCTTCACTTAAACGGCTTTTTACTTGCTCAACCATATCTTCCATGTAGGCTTCGCGTGTAAGGCGTTTGTCGTCAAGTTGTTTGGCTATGCTTTTATAGGTGCCTGGGTGCAAATATCTAAACGATAAATCTTCTAGTTCCCATTTTAATTGCCCTATTCCTAATCTGTTTGCCAATGGTGCAAAAATATCAGCCGTTTCTTTAGCGGCAATGACGCGGTCTTCTTCATCCGCATTTTTTACATTGCGTAAATGACATACCTGCTCTGCAAGCTTAATGACCACGGCGCGCACATCTTCAACCATGGTTAATAACATTTTTCGAATATTATCAACTTGCATAGTACCTTTACCTTGATGCGATAAAGTACTAATAGTGGCCATCTGTGCAACCCCAGTTAGCAGCATGGCAATGTTATTCCCAAGCTGCTCTTCGATGGTTTCAAGCGATATTAAGTCGTTTAAAAAATACGGGGTTAAATACGCAGTAGCTAACGATTCGGGGTCGAGATTTAGCTCAGCTAAAATTTCAACCATTTCGATTGCAGTAGTTTGCCTACTTTCACTATCACATTTTACGCAGAGCGCTTGGGCTTTAGTAAGTAGCTCTGTTTTTTCTTCAGACAAGGCAAGAAATGAAAGCCGAGTGCTAAAATCTGTTGTCTCATCTTGTTGATGTGATTGTCGTGTAGCTACCATAATGCGTTCTACCTCCGTTGAAATAACGCCATAGTTTCAATATGCCCTGTATGAGGAAACATATTCATTAGCCCAATTTTATTAAGATCAAAGCCAGCTTGTGAAATAATTGCGCTGTCACGGGCTAAAGTAACAGGGTCACAAGAGACATATAAAATAGTTTTAAACTGCTTTAAAGGTAATTGCTCTAATACAGCCATAGCACCAGTCCTGGAAGGATCGAGTACAAGCACATCTAAGTTTTTGCTAAACCATGGGGCGCTCTGTATGCTTTGGGTTAAATCAAAGCAATGAAACTGCGCATTGGTAATAGAGTTAGTTTGCGCATTTTGAGCAGCCATTGCAACCGCTGAAGTCACACCTTCTACACCAATTACAGATTTTGCTTGTTTTGCTAACACTAATGAGAAATTACCAATACCACAAAATAAATCCAATAAATTTTCATCACCTTTTAAATCAAGCCAATTTGCAGCTTGCTTTAACATAGCTTCGTTAACTTGTGCATTTACCTGAATAAAATTACCTAAACCAAATTCAAATTTTAGATCAAATTCTTTAAGATAATAAAATGGCATGGCTAAGTGTGAATGTTCTATTGCATCGCTCTCGCTTTGCCATACAATTTCAAATTGCTGGCTTTTTGTTATGTGCTCAACCAAAGCCTTTGTATCATCATTAATTGCTTTAGTGTGACGAATAACAACAAAGTTTTGTTTATCACTTTGGCATAACTGTAAATGGCTTATACTGTGCAGTGCTTTGTGTTGATTAATTAAATCATCAAAAAGTGTAAAAACATCTGTAAATACTTCATCAAGTACTGCACATTTATTAATACTCACAATATTTTTTGAGCCACTTGCTCTGTAACCCACGCGCATTTTTTTAGCTGCTTTATCAAACATAACAGCTATACGAGCGCTGCGTCTGTAATGCACAGGTTTACTTAATAATGGGGCTTGCCAGTTTAAGCTGTTTAATTTAGCAAACTTACTAAATAACTGAGTAACTGCAGTTTTTTTTTCTACAACTTGTTGGCTTTCTTCTAAATGCTGTAATTGGCAACCACCACACTGATTATAGTGCTCACAAAAAGCATCTACTCTTGATTCACTCGCTTTAATAACTTTAATTACTTTTGCACTGCTATATTTAGCTTTATCTTCGACGAGTGTTGCTTTGACTGTTTCGTTTGGTAATGCACCGCTTACAAAACATACTTTATTGTTATGTTTAGCAATGCCACGCCCTTGATGATCCATTCCCGTTATAGTTAATTCTAGTGTTTGTTGCTTTAACGGTTTTTTTTTCGCTTTAAAAATTTGCGCCATTAGGCATTACCTTAACTTTATTTATGAAGCACCTATATTTAGATGCTTTAGAATGCGTGTTGAACCGTATATACTCAAGTCATACTAATAACGATAAAACGCTCTCATTATGACCAAATTAGGCTTACGCGATTCTGTTTTAACACTGACCCTGATCCCAACGGTGATCATAGGATTACTACTTGGTGGCTATTTTACAATAAATCGTTACATTGAGCTTGATGAAATTTTATATCAGCAAGGCACTACTATTTCTGAGCCCCTTGCTATTGCGCTTGAGCAACCCATGCTCGAAAAAAACAAACAGCTATTGAATCGCCTTATAAGCTACACACATAACAAGCACTCCCCTACAATTAAGTCGATTGCAATTTTTGATAAAAATAATGCGCTATTAATGACCAGTAATTATCACCGCTCATTTGAAAAGTTAATTAGTCAAAAAACGCTCATAAATTTAAAAACCACCCATGTGCAAAAGTCAGATGAGCTTGTTACATTTTTCACCCCCATTATTAACCATACAAGTCACGATTCTAAATGGGACCCGTCGGCTTTTCAGTCATCTCTGGGCACCGTTATTATACAGCTAAACAAAGACCAAGCTGTTATAGGGCAACAACGAGCTTTATTAATTAGCGGTATTGTGATTATTTTATCATTGGTGTTTGCAGCTATTTTAGCTTTAAGGTTAAGCCGCATGTTTATGACGCCGCTTAATAAGTTAGTACTTGCAACCGACAAGTTAGTTGAAGGTAAAAGAAGTACTGGCCTTAACGACAACATGATTGGTGAGTTTGAGTTACTTCGAGAAGGCTTAAACACCATTGCTCACACTATGGTGATGCAAAAAGATGAAATGCAAAAAAATATTGATCAAGCAACAAGCGACTACCGCGAAACACTAGAGCAATACGAAACGTCAAATATAGAGCTCTCGTTTGCTAAAAAAGAAGCGCAAGATGCTAACCGTGTAAAATCAGACTTTTTAGCTAAAATGAGTCACGAGCTTCGTACTCCGTTAAACGGTGTTATTGGGTTTACACGCCAGCTTTATAAAACACCGCTGAATAAACATCAAAAAGATTACCTCGACACCATTATGCTCTCAGCAAATAGTTTAATGACTATTATTAGCGACATTCTAGACTTCTCCAAACTAGAAGCCGGTGCAATGGAGCTTGAGTCGATTCAGTTTCAACTTCGTGATGCTGTAAATGAAGTAATGACACTACTCGCTCCTAGCGCACACGATAAGCAATTAGAGCTATCCATTTACATTAACCAACAAGTACCGGATGACTTAACAGGCGATCCCACTCGCTTTAAACAAGTCTTAATAAACCTATTAAGTAATGCGATTAAATTTACCGAAAAAGGCTCTATTAAGGTCGACATAAGCCATCGGTTACTCGACGACGAACGCACTTCTTTACTTGTCTCAGTAACTGATACTGGCGTGGGTATACCTATGGATAAGCAAGACTCTTTATTCACTCCATTTGGACAAGCAGACTCAAGCATTACACGTAAGTTTGGTGGTACAGGCCTTGGTCTTATTATTACCAAGCATATTGTTGAAGCAATGAGTGGCCGTATAACGTTAAATTCTGCGCCTGGTAACGGTACCTGCTTTACATTCAATAGTGTGTTTAGTTTGCCAAATCACGTATTTACAAATGACTTACCGACTAAATCGCTCATTGGTAAGCGTATCTTATATTTAGAGCCACATGAGCATACGCACCATGCCGTACTTTCGTTATTAACCCAGTGGGAATCAAACGTAACTGCATGCTTTAACGAAACTAGCTTTTTAGACGCTATAAAAAATACTGCACATAAATATGACGTTTGCTTAATTGGCCATATGGCATCAGTTGATGATATGCAGCAACTAAAAAGCTATGTAAAAGCCGTGCGTGAATCTACTGATTACTTATACTTAATGCTTAATACAGTATCGCACAATATGCGAGAAGCCTTTATAGGCAGCGGAGCTGATGCATGTTTAAGTAAACCACTTAATCACCGTAAGTTATGTGAAGTACTTGCAGCACCTTACAGACTTGACCACCCTACTCATAATATTGAACAAAACGATCAAGCTCTACTGCCGTTAAAAGTATTGGTTGTTGATGATAACGATGCCAATTTAAAACTTCTCCATACTTTATTAAGTGAACAGATTGAAGTAATAGAAACGGCTCATAATGGTTCACAAGCATACAGCTTAAGTAAAAGTCATAAATACGACATAATTTTTATGGATATACAAATGCCAATTATGGACGGTATAACCGCATGTAAGCTTATACAAGAATCATCACTTAATGAAGACACACCCATTATCGCTGTAACGGCACACGCCCTTCAAAGCGAAAAAGAGCAACTGTTAAAAGATGGCTTTAAAGGCTATTTAACTAAACCTATTGATGAAGATATGCTTAAACAAATTATTAGCGACCATAGTCCACAGACTCCTGTTAATCGTGACAAAGCTAAAACAGATACACCACAAAGTCCTGCACCATTTCAAAGTAGTCGAATTAATTGGGCACAAGCCCTGCAGCGTGCTGGCGGAAAGAGCGAGTTAGCGCTAGAGATGCTTAACATGCTACTTTTAAGTGTCCCTGAGACCCTTACATTACTTGCTAAAGCAATAGAGAGTAACGATTGCCAGCAAGTGTTAAGTATTGTCCATAAGTTTCATGGTGCATGTTGTTACACTGGTGTACCTAAACTTAAATCACTCGCAGAAACAATCGAAACATCGCTTAAAAATAAATGCTTGTTAGAGAATATTGAGCCTGAATTATTTGAGTTACAGGACGAGCTTGAAAACCTACTTGCAGATGCAAGTGTGACCGAACTGCAAAGATAAGCTTTGAATTTTAGATACAAAAAAACGCGGTATTTACCGTAATGTCAGTCAGTTAACACTGACTGGCTTTTTTTTATAGGGATATTTAGATGGTTTCTTTTTCACACATCGTGGAAAGCTGCGCTCATGATGCCTTGTTGGTAACTGAAATAGCGTCAGCGTTTC